>CAKQVW010000111.1 GCA_934277865.1 uncultured Pseudobdellovibrionaceae bacterium
TTCGTTGGTTGAATGATTTTGTCGATGTGCGCGAGTTCTTAAAGGACCCGCAGGCTCTTGCGAAGCTTCTCACCGGAGCCGGACTTGAGGTCGAAGCGATTGAGGATCAAGGGAAGAACTTTGCTCACGTGGTGGTGGGACACATCCTGGAAAAAGGGAAACATCCCAACGCCGATCGTTTGAGCCTCTGCCAGGTTGCCACTGGTGACGGCGTGGTTCATCAGATCGTTTGTGGTGCGCAAAACCACAACACAGGTGACCGTGTGGTGGCGGCTTTGCCAGGTGCGGTTTTGCCAGGGAATTTTGCCATTAAGCATTCGAAAATTCGCGGCGTCGAATCGGGCGGGATGCTGTGTTCGGAAAAAGAGCTTGGTTTAAAAACCGAAGGTGAATCCGAAGGGATTTTGATTTTGCCTTCCGACGCACCCATTGGAAAGTCGTTTGCGGAATACAAAGGGCTTGATGACGTTTTGATGGATCTCAAAGTGACGCCCAATCGTGCGGATTGTCTCAGTCACTATGGTTTGGCGCTTGAGATTGGATGCCTTTTGGGGCGCTCGGTGAAACGGCCCGAAGCCACGATCAAAGCGGGAGCCTGGATGAGTCCGGTGAAGGTGGAGATCCGCGCAAGCGACCTCGGACCTCGTTATGCGGGACGCATGGTGAAGGGTGTTAAGGTGGGGCCAAGTCCAGAGTGGCTGAAACGCCGTCTGGAAGCGGTCGGAATGAAGTCGATCAACAACGTCGTCGATGTAACCAACTATGTGATGATGGAAATGGGGCAGCCACTACACGCGTTTGATGTGCGTGAGTTAAAGGGCTCCTCGATTTTTGTTGAGCGCGCAAAACCCGGCGAGAGCTTCATAACCTTGGATGGTTCGGAACTGAAGCTCGATGGTTCGGAGCTCACGATTCGTGATGGTGAGCGAGCCGTGGCATTGGCTGGGGTCATCGGTGGACAGAATTCCGGCGTTCAGGATTCGACGACCGATGTTTACATCGAATCCGCGTACTTCACGCCGGCAGCGGTTCGGCGCACGATGCGAAAGTTTGGCATCGAAACGGACTCAGGATATCGGTTTGCTCGCGGCGTGAACGCCGAGATGACGGCCGATATTTTGGACCGGGCGACGGCGGTCATGATTCAGGTTGCTGGTGGCGAAGCTTCCAGCGATCGCACCGATGTGTACCCAAGCCCGATCGTGCGCCCAGAGATCACAATTCAGCTTGCGACGGTGGAAAGCCGCCTTGGCTACAAGGTGGAGGCTGCGGAGTTTGAAATGTGGATGAAGCGACTTGGTGGCGAACTTAAGGTGATCTCACCTGGCCAGTACAAGTTTGTTTCGCCCGCTCATCGCAAGGATCTTTCGATCGACATGGACTTGGTGGAAGAGTTCGCGCGACTCAATGGCTACGACAAGCTGGGAGAAACCTTGCCGGGAGGAAGTTTTAGTCCGGCCGTGCACGACGAATCGGCGATGCTTTTGATGCGTGTTCGTCGGCAGTTAAAAGGGTATGGCTGCCTGGAGGCGATCAATTACGCCTTCATTGGTGATCGCTTTCAAAAAGGGTTTCTCGGTGACGCGGCCAAGCTTCGCGCAAGTGGACTCTATATCGCAGACGAAGACGTGAAGCTCGTCAACCCGCTGAACGAAGAGATCAATGTCATGCGCAGATCGCTTCTTCCGGGGCTTTATCGAAACGTGGTCTCCAATTTCCGCAGCGGAAATTTCACTGGCCGTCTGTTTGAAGTCGGAGCGAGCGTGCATCGCGCGAGTTCGGCTCGGACCGAGCGTTATCCGGGAACGGGTTTTGGTGAGGAGCTTCGTTTGGGGTTTGCGTTCTGGGGGTCTGAGAAGGATCTCTGGGGTCGGACGCAGGCGCCTGAAGTGGCGATGGTGCTGAAGGGGCTTTTGGAGTCGTTTTGGCGTTCGTTTGGTGTTGGTGATCTCAAAGTTGAGGCCTTTGATGCCGATCTTGCGCCCGAGTTTTTGCATCCAGGCAAGTCGGCGCAGATCGTGGTTCGAGGTGAGGCGGTGGGATTCCTGGGTGCACTTCATCCTTCGATTCTTTCCGAGGACAAAGTGCGTGTTGGTGTCGCAGTCTGCGAAGTTTCGTTGGAGAAACTGGCCGCGGCCGTGAAGATGCCTAAGTTTCACGAACTTTCGACCTTCCCGATGGCCGAGCGTGATGTCGCATTTGTGGCGGCAAAAGGGGTGCCGGCTGGCGAAATCGTCGAGCATTTGCGCAAGACTGCACGTGCACTTGAACCGGAGGGCAAGATCTTGCGTGATCTTTCCGTGTTTGATGTCTTTGAAGGTGAGAGTCTTGGCGAAGGAAAACGGTCGGTTGCGGTGCGGATGATTTTCCAAGCCCAGGACGCCACGCTTTCGGATGAAGCCGTCAATGGATTAAAAGGCAAGCTTGTCGATGCGGTCTGTCAGAAGTTTGGGGCCGTTGTGCGAGGGTAATTGGGTTCTTGTGACTCATTTTTCGACACATTGTGGGCTGTCTTTTCCTAGACATGAACCAAGTTTTGTCGAATGATTTTGTTAACTTAATTGTGAAGGACACCGTGGTGAGCAAATCCAGCGACGTTGAGAATGAAGATTCCGGAGGCCGAAAAGGCCGCGAAGTCAGTCGTTCGACTATGACCAAGGCGGACATTGTTGAGAAGGTCTACTCGAAGATCGGCTTCTCGAAAAAGGAAGCCTCCGAGCTTGTCGAGATGGTCTTTTCGACTCTCAAAGAAGTCTTACACAATGGTGACAAAGTGAAGATCTCAGGGTTTGGCAACTTCGTTGTTCGAGAAAAGAATGAACGAGTGGGGCGCAACCCACAAACGGGCGAGCAGATCAAGATCAGTGCTCGCCGTGTCCTGACGTTCCGTCCATCGCAAGTTTTAAAGGCGATGTTGAACGGCGAAGATCTCACCGGCTTGAAGGACGAGGATTGATCGGTGATGGAAACGACAGCGGAAACGAACTTGGACGAGATCGAACTTATCCCGTTTCAGATGGAGCAGTTGTCGTTTATCGAAGTCGGTCCCAGTGAGGACTTAAGTAAGAGCCTCGAAGAGATTCCGGACCAATTGGAATTTAAAATCGGCCATGCCGCCGACCTGGTAGGTGTGAAGCCGTACGTGCTTCGTTTTTGGGAGACCGAGTTTGACGCTCTGAAACCCAAAAAAAGCCGTAAAGGTCAGCGTGTGTATTCCCGCCGTGACGTGGAAACGGCGATGATGATCAAGAAGCTTCTCTACGAAGATCGTTTTTCTATCGAGGGAGCGCGCACCAAGCTTCGTGAGCTGCGATCCAAGGTGAAAGAAGAGCGCGCTGTTTCCGGAGTTTTGGAAGAAGTTCGAAGTCTAGCTCTGCAAGAGCTGCGTGCAATTTCAGACGAACTCGCTCGGTTCCGTTCGGCTCTCGCCATCGGATAATTCTATTCCTTACGTATCAGGCCCTGACATTATCATATAGGCAGAGAGTAAAATTGGTCGGCGCGACTGGACTTGAACCAGCGACCTCATGCACCCCAAGCATGTGCGCTACCAGACTGCGCCACGCGCCGACGACTCACAAGAATGAGCTCTTCATGGTTTTACGCAAGCTTTGCCAGAGGCGCAAGTGGCTATTTGGAGGCCGATGCTTCTGAAGGGCAGGTATCGCGGGCAATGACACGGTTGTAGCGGCCGACCTGCACCGGATGTGAGCTGGTTTCCCCATTGTAGGGGGACGTTACGCGGAGTTCGAGAGTAGTTTCTGAGCAGTCACCTAGTCCAAAGTGCACACGTGTGTCGCTTTGTGAATTGAAGCCGTTGGTTGGATAGATCTCACGCAATTGGCGTTTCCCGCCGCAGGCAAGTTCGAGTTTGGCTCCGAGAATGGGGAGATGGCATTTCGAGCGAAGATCGACACCCACCCAAGGGCGCTGATGCTGAGGGCGGTTGAGGTCAATTTTTGGCTCGGCCATGTGGTTGGCGATCGCAAAGTCGATTGCGCCATCGTTGTTCAGGTCGAGAGTCGCCAGTCCTCGGCCGTTGAGCACGTCTGTGATGCCGGCGTCGATGGCCACGTCGGGCCAGTCCGCTTCGAGGCCGCGATTGAGGAAGAGGCAGTTGGGTTGATTGTCGGCAAGTGAGAAGGCATCCAGCGAGTAATCGATAAGTGGGCCAGTGCGGACAAATGCTGGAAGGTTGGAATAGGTGAAAAAATGGTACCAATAGGGTCGCTGTTTGGTGCCATGGAAGTATCCATTCACGACAAAGAGATCCAAGCCGCCGTCGTTGTCGACGTCGGCGAATTTTGCTCCCCATCCCCAGCCGCATTGATCGACTTTGATCGAGGGTGCGATATTGACCATCCATTCGGGCCGGGTTGGTGTCTCAAGTGGGTGTTTTTGCCAGAGCAGGTTTTTTCCAATTGGCGAGCCTAAACGCGACATCTGAGTCGCATAGATTTCCATTTAGCCGTCACCATCGATGTCGCCCATCTCGGCGGACATCGAGTTTCTGCTTGTGTGTCGTCCAAGATAGCGATGTGTTTGATCGAGGAATCGCTGGCCACCTCGGTTGAGGTAGAGTGTGTCGATTCCGAAGTAATTGGCGAGATAAAGATCTGGTAGGACAAGGCAGCCGGTCAGGACATACGTGGTAAGCGCGAAGGCCTGGCTCTTTTGCGCCGGCCGAAAGTTTTTAATGTCGCCGTAGAGTCGCCGTATGACTCCTGCGAATGTTGAACTCATGGTTCCTCATACACGATTTCGAAGCGAGCGCCATCGGAAGTGATGCGCAATGTTCCTTCTTCGTTCTGATACGAAAAGTGGCCTTCGGCCGTGTTGGGGTGCAGTTGTTTGAATAGAGCGTGGGCCTCTTGGCTTGAGGCTTGGAAGTGCGCGCTCACCGGGCGATAGCCGACTCGTGTGGATGCGGTCGCCTTCATCATCAATGTGCATTGCACGCCATTGGCACCCCTGTCGCCGCAGACCCAGCTTAATCCGCGATCGGCTGATTCGATAGATTTACCAGGGCCGAGGAAACTGTCGCGCAGCGGAACGTTCATTCCATCAAAGAGCGCGCGAGCGTCTTCGTCCGAGCCCGACACTCGGCTCTTGTAGACCGTGATCATGATCTGTTGGGAGAGGGGGAAGGCGCGGGAAGTGGTTTCGGCATGGGCCTGGTTGAAAAGTTGGCCGTTCCCAAAAGAGTCAGTGATGAGAACCGTCGAAAGGGTGAGGAACCAAACAAGAGTTTTCATATCGGAATGATCCGTTGCTGCTGGGCAAGAGTCTAGCTTGGAGCTGGTGATACCGACGAAGGTCTGTGAAAAACAATGGCTGACCTCCTTAAGCGGGCCTCGGTCGGGTCCGACAAGAGAGCAGTGGAGTTATTGGCGCTTCTTCTTCTCGTCCCGTTGCTTCAATCGGGCTTTGAATCATCCTCCGACGCGGCCTCGGCAAGAGAGCGCGATGCGGCTCGTATGAGCCACCTGGCGTACGTGCCGTCGGTTCGAGAAGAAGGCGGGCGCTTGTTGATTGAGCCTCCTTTAGACAGCAAACTCAGCATGCGGGTGGTGCGTTTGCTGCCTAATCCGGCCATACAAGATCAGACCAAGCGAGGTCCTGCGTCTGCAGGTGACAAAGCGACGTCTGGAGCGGCGCAGGAGATCTACGCCGTGATTGTATCCGCGCCATAAGCCGGTCGAAAATCAAAACATGCATTTGAATTTCTATCGTCTGACAGCTTTGACGTTGTGCCTGACTTTTGGCTTCGGAATTCCGAAGGCACGGGCGGAGACGCCGATGGCGTTTTCCGTAGAACCCATGCAAACCGAGATGGTGCTTCCTGTCCTCAACCAATCATTCACGCTGAGAAACCTGTCTTCCAGTTCAAAAAGGCTTCGTGTTGAGGTCCTTGAGCGTCGGCAAGAAGGCGATCGCGAGATCAATCGTCAAACGTCGGACCTACGGGTGCTGGAGAACGTGCTGCAGCTTCCGCCAGAGTCGGCCAAGACCATCGTCGTTGAGTATCGTGGTCCGAAAAAGTTGAAGTCCGAACGCGCCTATCGACTGGTGATCAGCGACGAGTCTTTGGGTGCGGGAGCCATGGAGTCTTTGAAACTCAGTTACCGCGCGTCGATTTTTGTACGTGACCAAGCTCATTCGCCAGAGTTGGTTGTCCGCTCTTGGCAGCCCAAAGGCGGAGCACGATTTGAGGTCGTGTTGAAAAATCAGGGGCGTGTTCGGCAGGCTCTTGCGGGGCTGGCCTTTGAAGGGTTGGAGCTCACCAAGGATTCTGTGAAGATTTTGGAAAGTGGAATGCTGCTAGCTGGGGCCGAGCGTAAGCTGAACTTAGAAGTTGTGGATCCCGGCCAGATCAAAGCGTTGAAGCAAGTATTGGGGCAGAGTTCAGGGGCGACGCCTGGTTTAATATTTCAGGCACCAGCAGCAAATTGAAGTTCGGCGAAGATTGATTTCGCTATCTGAAGCGGCTAACTTGTCGCTATGCAGAATTTGAAGCTCCATGTCGCACGAGTGTGTTTGCAGACTGCCTTCTTCAGCGCAGTCTTGGTGTCCTTGATTCCCAGCAGTCGTGCTTGGGCATATGATCACGACACCCAGGCCTGGCTCAGTCTTCAGGCGCAAGGTCGATTTACAGAAACCACGGCGTTTGGAGCTTACCTTGAGGCAACGGCCCGCGCGTCGCGAGACCAAGATGCGGTCCACGAGCGATATTTTCGCCCGGCACTCACCTATCGGACGGAAGCCGGCACGTTTTTCCTAGGGACGATGGTTCGCTACGACAAAAACAATCAGCACGTCGAGCGTCGCCATTGGGTGCAATGGTCGAACTCTTACGACGTCGACGCACTTCGTGTGGGTTTCCGCTTGAGACAAGAGCATCGTGAACTTCAAGGGGTGTCGATTGCGATTTATCGCACTCGGGCTCAGATTCGACTGCAGCATGAGGCCTTGAGGATCTCTGAGAGTATGATGCCGTACGTGTCACACGAGTTCTTGGTCAATCTGAACGACTCTCTTCCGTCGACAGAATCGGGACTTGTGCAGACGCGTACCGTGATTGGACTGAACACACGGCTACGTGAGGACCTGGCATTTGACGTGGGGTATCTCGGAGTCGTTTCCAATCAGACCACCCGCGACGATCAATTCCTGCACGTGCTGAACATGACGCTGCAGTACAGCTTCTGATTTGCTGGCTCGTCAAGCTATGACACTTGTCAGGGATCGTTGATCGGTTCATGATGGCGTCATGGAAAAAATCAAGTCATCACTTGCCCTGAAAGTCTCGTGGAGTTTGCTTTCCGTCCTGCTTGCGGGAGGTGCTCATGCCAGCACGGAATCTTCTTGGAAGGCCTCTGGGTCGGCTCGGTTCCGATATGAAGATTCCCAGTGGTACGGGTCTCCGGGGAACCCCAATAGCTTTGTTAGGACGGATTTCTTTTCTCTGCGTGTGCGTCCCACCATCGAATGGGATGTTGAACAAGGTTTGAAGACGGTTTTGACGCCGCAGTTTGCGAAGATTTTGGGACGAGACTACGCGTACGGTCTGACGGACTCCAGCGGCAGCATTGGCTACAATGAAAACCTCCACATGCACGAGGCCTATCTCGAATGGACGCTCTCGCCACATTGGAAGGCTTCGGCGGGCCGCATGATTCTGTCCTATGGCGACCAGTACATCGTGGCCGCGGGCGAATGGCCACTCACTGGGCGTTCGTTTGATGGTGGACGAATCGGCTACGCCGATGAGTTTCTTCACGTCGATGTTTTGGGACTTAAGATAGATGCCGCCAAAGATGTGATCGGAAGTGATCGCGAACTGGTTGGGATTTATAGCAAATGGAATCTGTTCGAAGAAATGAAGGCGTTTGATATCTATGGCCTGTATGAATCCAATCAGCAAGGCGGCGCCAATGAGTCGCGCCATGTCTATGGACTTCGCATGGGATTTGATTTCGAAAAGACCTTTGATGTGACAGCCGAGTGGGCCACACAGCGAGGAACGGCAAGTTTTGTTGCTGACACGGGTTATCAGTCGATGCTGGTGGCAAGTGCGGGATGGACCCTGTCGGACTTCTACAAAATGCGAATCGGACTTGAGTACAATCAAGCAGATCGTGAGTGGCGCGACTGGTATCCTTTATTGAAGGGGCCCCTTGGTAGAAACGAAGTCGTGGGTCGTCGGAACTTACAGGCGCTGGCGGCGAAAATGTCAATTGCACCATCGGACAAACTGAAAGTGCGATTGGATTATTGGATGTATCAGCGCATGGACTATCAGGCACCGGCCTTTCGCCCGCAAGACTCGGTGGCGGTGGGAACGGCGAACGGCTCGACCTCCAATGACATTGGAAACGCTGTCGACCTGGCGCTGAGTTTTAAATCGTCCGACAAAGTCGAATACGGAATCGGCGCGACCGTCTTCTATTCGGGTGCGTATTTGAAAGATCAATTTCAAGACCGGGTGTTGACGGACTTTTATGCCGTCACCAATCTCACCTTTTAAGAACTACTTGGAGGAAACTGCCCCTCTTCAGTGGTTGCTGAGGGGCTAGCGGCTCTCGATCTTTTGATGTGATTCCCGGACGTTGTGAGCTTGGCTAAAGCTCCCAATCTCGATATTTCCAAATATGGCGCCTTGTTTGCGGCTTGCATCGTTGCTCAAGCGCGATGACTCAAGCCTGTCCTCACTGTCAATCCATGCACATCCAACGACGTGGGTATTTCTATGTCCGGGTTCTAAAGCGCTACCGGCGGCGCTTTCTTTGTCGTGGATGTGGACGAACGTTCTCCACGCAAACCACCTCAAATACCTATCGGCAAAAGCGGCCC
>CAKQVW010000112.1 GCA_934277865.1 uncultured Pseudobdellovibrionaceae bacterium
CACTTGAATCATGGACAGCTTTCTTTCGTTTCTTAATTTTTTGAGGACATAGCATTCAGGAGTCATTTTCACTCGTGAGCTTCGTCCTTTTCGCTTTTCTTTTGTCTCGTCTTTCATCTTAAAATCCACATTTATTGGCTATATACTTAGTAACATTTATAAAAATTCTGATTTCAATGTCAGCCCGACATTAAAAGTAGTTGATGATTTTAGTCAACCATTCGGGTTAAGTGCTTGAAGGGTGGTGAATAGGTGAGTGATTTAGTATCCTAAATAGTTGATATTATTAGTATACTATTGTCTCAGATTGATTTTAAGGCAAAAGATAGCCCCTATGTCTCAAAACGATAATAGGGGTTCGGCATTTGGTGGAGGCGGGGGGAGTCGAACCCCCGTCCGCGAGTGTTCCGTCACAAGGCGGGCTACATGCTTAGTCGATGTTTTGTGTTTGATACGGAAGCGTCCATCGACAAACTCTTCCGCACCACTCCCCCAGAGTTTTTAAATCTTTAGGCCTGGAGAAAACACCTAGAGATCGAGGTCGCTAAAGTTACACGAGCTTCGATCCCGCAACCACGGACCGGGCTCATGCGCAGACAATTAAGCTGCGAGTGCGTAATCGTTGCCGACTACAAAGTGCACGTTTTAACGAGGTCCTCATGCGCCTCGGCATGCTCCTTGGAGTTCACGACCCACGTCGAAACCGGGACGCCCCCAATAAGAACGTTGATCAATCTATCATAGTCGGCACAAAAGGCGAACAAATGCCTTTAAGCCGGGTGCTAGCGGCGATTGGATTAGTTCTGAGCTTGGCAGAGGCCGCTGCCGGAGGCTTGCGGCACGCAGAGAACTTGTGGCGGCATGCGGTAATCGCAGGTGGCTGCCGCGCGCCAACTTGCGAGAAGCTGTCTAGACGCTAGACGGTTTTAACCGCTAGGCCTTTTGAGACTTTAGTAGCTCGGCGTATTTGCGATCTTCGACGTCGATGTGGTGAAGCAGCCAGTTTTCGCAGAACTCGGCGGCAGCGTGGAGTATCTTGCGGCGGTCTTCGTCGGTTTCACCCTCGCGAAACTGATGGTAGATATCCATGGCACGCGCGCGAAATTGCGTGTGTAGGCCGACGTGTCCTTTTAAGAAGTCGGACAAGCCTCGCGCCGCCAAAAACTTCTCCTCTTCTTCCAAGTGGTGTTTGGCATACTCCAACAGCTCGACCAACAACACCTGCATCTCGACATCGGTGAGGTCTTTGCTTTGAGCTTTGACGGCCAGTTCGTAGATCTTCGCGTGCTGGGCGTCCATATCGGGAATACCGATGAGATACTTTGCGTTCATGTTTAGCCACCTCCGGCAGCACTGGAGTTCGAAACATAGTGTTTTCGAAGCCAGACACGAATGTTGGTGAGGTCTTTTTTCGTAGAACCAAGGAATACCACCACGACAAGATAGCCGGGCACGTTTGGGGCTTTGGTGGATGCCACGACTCGCGCGATGAGCGGTTTTGGGGCTTCACCGTCGGCCGCCATTTCGCTGAACATCGTGATCACTTGGTCCGGAGAAAACTCGCGGTCGGTGAGGATCGTGGCGCCATACTCGGCCGCTTTTACAATCTGGCCGCTGATGCTGATCTCGCATTGTTCTTTGACGTCCATTGCGAAGAGCAAGTTCTCCTTTAGGAACCGCTTGGAGCGAATAAAAAGCTGAAGCTTTTGTAGCAAAATCGAGAGGTCGACGGGCGTCGACATGATGTCGGTGTATCCTCGGCCAAGCGACTCGCGAACCGCCTTTTCGTCAGTCACACCGGTGAGCAAAATGAACTGGGTTCGCACGGGCTCTTCCAGAGTTCGATACTTAGCTTGAAGCAAGGAGATCCAGTTTTTTGGTAGAGCGTTGTCGCAGGAGGCCTCGGCCAGCACCACATCAAAGTGCTGCTTTTCGATGAGCTCCATGAACTTCTCGTAGGTGGAAACCGGAAAGACCTGCAAACCCGAAACGGTTCGCGGGGCATATGCTTGCAGCGCCTTTGCGAGAGAAGTGTCATGTCCAAAAAAAAGGATATTTAGGCTCACGCTTGACAGATTACCGGTAATTTCGATGCCGGTCTCTGCCTTCAGATCAAAAACTCAACAAACGTCCCAAAAACAACAAACTTGATCTCGATCAAGGAATCTCCCGCTATTTCGGCCGAATCTGTCGGCAAAGGAGGACGGGATCATGGCTGATTTTTCATTGGTGCTCTCAACTGACTGGACCGAGAACAAGCGAATCGAACGAGTTCTTCGCGCCGTCGAAAACCTCACGTCAGACGACTCACTTTCGGTCGAGGCCACGGGGTCGAATCGCGACGAGACCAAACGCACGCTGGGCGAAATGCTTCGACTGGTAACAGAGACCTTCGGTTCGAAAGTCGTCGTCGTGAAGCAAGGGGAAGTGAAGGCAAAGATCCGGATGCTTCAACAGGGCGGAGGCTGCTGCGGCGTGTGTGGCGGCGAGGGGCACCAATGAGCGCCTACTTCCTGACAAATCCTTTTCGCTTCTTTTTCCCGCTGGCTTGGGGAATGGGAATTTGGGGCGGCCTGATGTGGGTCTTTTTCGCCTTGGGTTGGATCGCCTATCCGGCGCAAGCGCATCCGCAGTCGATGGTCGTGGGATTTTTGTTGGGACACATCATGGGCTTTTTGCTGACCGCCGGCCCGCGGTTTACCGCAACAGGAGATTTGAAGACTTCGGAGTTTTCTCTGGCTGCCTCCTGTTTTGCAGCAGTCTGTTTCAGCGTCATGCTGGGGGCGCCTGTGCAAACGGTGTTTGGCTTGGCCGCACTTTCGATAGCTGTCTTGGCCGGAATTTTAGGCCGACGTTTTCTCGCTCGTACAAAGAGCCCACCTGCGGAATTTATTTTTCTTCCATTCGGTTTGGTGGCGGGGCTCGTTGGCGCCAGTGGACAGGCCTTTTCCTCGTATCTTGAATCGGATGTTCTCCGCCGACTCGCAAGCTTGTTCCTCTATGAGGGATTTGTGCTGAGCCTGGTGCTCGGAGTGGGTGGTCGACTTGCGCCCTTTTTGATGGGGCACGGACTCGAACCGACCGTTTCGCAGGACAAGGCAGCTGTGAAGAGCGGCGTTTCTCGCTTGGTGATTCCGTTGGCTCTATTTTGGATGACGTATCTATTTGAAGCGGCAAGCATCGCGGATGCGGTTCAGACCTCGACGTGGAGACTGTTGCGAGGGCTGGTGGTTGCCTACATTTTGCTGCGTGATTGGAAGATCGGCCGCATGCCGAAGGCGGGAACTCGCCAAGGGTGGGGGATTTGGCTTTCGGCTTGGATGATGGTCAGCGGATCTCTGATTTCGGTGTATGCCGGTTGGAAGATTCATTCGATCCATCTCTTTTACATCGGTGGGCTTGGCCTTCTCACTTTGATGGTGGCGACCCGTGTGACACTCGCCCACGGTAGCAAACGCCTGCTTTTGGAGAGCACGTCGCGTGTGCTTTATCCCGTCGTTGCGCTGATCTTGGCCGCTTCGATCACACGCTTTTCAGCAGGCTTTCTTCCTCAGAGTTACATCTCTCATCTCGCCTATGCGGGCGGACTTTGGGGAATCGCCCTCGTGATATGGGGATGGGTTTTTCTTAGAGAAGGTTTTTATCAACGACTTGGATCTGCCGATGGTTAAGCTTAATCGCTCCCTGCTCTTCGATTTCGGCGAGTGCGCGCGAGAAGGTCTCGGGCCTGAGCCCCAGCATCAGCGCGACCTCGTGTTTCTTATGCGGCAAACTGACCAAGTCGGATTCCTGTTCGACTACGAGGCGCTTAAGGAAAACCGAGACTCTTTCGCGAGCCGAGGACAGGCTGATGGATTCGATCACGCCATTCAGATGGTCCATCCAGCGGCAGATCGACCGAAGCACCGAGGGATAAAGCTTCGGATGTTTCTGCAAGAGATCGTGCAGCTTTTCGCGCGGAAGAAGAAACAGGCTCGTTTCCGTGGTGGCGGTGACGAAGTCGCCTTGAGGAGCGCCGTCCATCGCCGACTTTTCGCCAAAACAATCGCCGTCCTTAAGAAGGTGCAAGATGAGTTCTTTGCCGTTTGAGTTGAGCCGAAACACTTTCACACGGCCTTTGCCGATCAGGTAAAGCCCAGGAGAGACGATGTCTGGCGAAAGGATGACTTTGTCTTTTTTCGCTTTCACCGGAGAGAGGTGCGCCAAGATTTCGTTGGTGACACTTTCTTCCATGCTGGAGCAGATCGGGCAATTCAGTTCAGAGGCGTTCAAGCGTCTTCTCCTGCTATGTCGGGTATCGGAGGATACCACGACTAAAGTGTGGATTGGCGCATTGAAGCGCGAAACAGTTCAAGCTTTCTTAAAATTATTAACTATGCAATCGTTGGATTTCATCAAAAATCGCAACAAGGAGAAGGGAACGCAAGATGAAAAGCGCGTTGAGTCTTAAGGGAATCATAGCATCATTGGCACTGGGAGCCTTTGCGCTTCAAGCCACCGCACAGGTCGACGAGAAGATCGACGTGAACAAGCTTCCAGTTGAGGAAGCCAAGCTCGCCTACGCGCCAGAAGTTCCTCCTCGGATTGAGCGCCGGAAGCCCGCACGTGTGAAAGTGCATCTGGAAACCAAAGAGCTGAAAAAGCGACTGGCCGATGGTGTCGAGTACACGTTCTGGACATTCGGTGGAACGGTTCCTGGGCCGATGATCCGCATTCGTGAAGGTGACTATGTCGACTTCACTCTTGCCAATCACCCAACCAGCAAGATGCCACATAACATCGACTTGCACGCTGTCACTGGGCAGGGGGGCGGCGCCGAAGGCTCGTTCACAGCACCTGGTCACAGTTCGACGTTCTCGTTTCGTGCTCTGAAAGCCGGACTTTACATTTACCACTGTGCAACGGCTCCGGTTGGGATGCACATTGCAAACGGTATGTACGGTATGATTTTGGTTGAGCCAGAAAAAGGCCTACCGAAGGTGGATCGTGAATTCCAAGTTGTGCAGAGCGAGTTCTACACGAAGGGGAAACACGGACAAAAGGGCCTTCAGCCATTCGATATGGACAAGGCTGTAAAAGAGCAAGCGGACTACGTGGTCTTCAACGGCTCGGTCGGAGCCATGACGGGTGATAACTCGATCAAAGCGAAAGTTGGCGAAACCGTACGCCTCTTTGTTGGAAACGGCGGACCCAATTTGATTTCGTCATTCCACGTGATCGGAGAAATTTTTGACAACGTCTATCAAGATGGTGGAACAAAAATTACTCAGAACAACGTGCAAACCACTCTTGTGCCAGCGGGTCTTCGATCGTCGAATTCAAACTCGACACGGCGGCCAACCTGATTTTGGTGGATCACTCGATCTTCCGTGCCTTCAACAAAGGGGCACTTGGAATGTTGAAGGTTGAAGGGCCACACCGTCCCGAGATCTACACAGGAAAAACCGTCGACGCGATTTATCTTCCCGAAGGAAGTGCGATCCAGTCGATGCCGCAAGAGGCGAAGGCCGCGCCAAAAGCTGAAACGTTTGAGCAGCGAATGAAAGCCGGTAAGACGGTTTACACCAGCAGCTGTGCCGCTTGTCACCAAGTCAACGGACAAGGTATTCCAGGCGCCTTCCCTCCATTGGCAAAGGCAGACTTCCTGATGGCCGACAGAAAACGTGCGATCCGCACTGTGGTGCACGGTCTTGAAGGCAAGATCACGGTCAACGGCGCTGACTATGATGGAATTATGCCAGCACTTGGTTTGGACAACGAAGATATCGCCAACGTTCTGACGTACATCACAAATTCGTGGGGCAACAAAGGCCCGATGATTACACCTAAAGAAGTTCAGGCAGAACGGAAGAAATAACGATGCAAATCCTGGGCGGTTTGAAAGCAAGGGGACTCGAGAAACGCGTTTGCGCAGTGGTTTGCGTCCTCGCAGGCCTGTTCGCTTCGCAATCTCCGGCGCAAGCTGGGGAGCGGGTTCTGGTGAAAGGTGGATTGTATAGTCCGCTGTTTCGAGAACCAGACGAAAGCGATCGCAAGATCTCGGCCTTTTATTTGGATGACCGCCCAGTGTCGCGGCAGCAATTTGCGGTCTTCTTAAAAGCCAATCCCGAATATGCAAAAGACCGCATTGCTTCGCGTATGGCGGACTCGAGCTATCTTGAGGGATGGAAAGATGGGCTTTTTCCTGAAGGCACCGGAGGATATCCGGTGACCTCGGTCTCGTGGTTTGCCGCGCGTGCGTACTGCAAGTCCGTAGGTGGTAGATTGCCGAGCGTGGATGAGTGGGAGTTTGCCGCTCAAGCGCAGCGTCCGGAAAACCTGAAGGTGATTTTGGCTTGGTATGAAAAGCCGTCCGATCAGCTTGAGTCGGTCGATCGACTCAAGCCTGATGCGGCGACGGGCCTGGCGGGTATGCATGGTCTTGTCTGGGAATGGACGGAGGATTTTTCCTCCGTCATTCTGCAAGGTGACTCGCGATCGTCCAACGAAACTTCGGGCGATGCATTTTGTGGTGCTGGTGCTTTGAAGGCAAAAAGGCCAGAAGAATATGCGACATTTATGAGGTACGCCTTTCGAAGTAGCCTCAAGCCGAAGTCCTCCGCTAGGGCGTTGGGCTTCCGATGCGCGTACGACAAGTGAGGTCGAAGATGGTTTTACGTAAGTTCGAAATTTTCAAATCGATGTGGGGTCTCGCGCTTGCCAGTTTATTATTGGTTGGTTGCGCGGGAAGTAGCGGCGTAGCTGTGGATGCGGCTAAAGGCGCAAGCGAAGAGTCGGTGTATCTGTCCGAGAGCGTTTGGACGGATGCAAAGGCTGAGAAACATTCTCTTAAAAGTCTGCGCGGTTCGCCGCGAGTTTTGACTATGGTGTTCACGAAGTGTCCGTCGGCTTGCCCGATGATCATCAGTGATATGAAGAAGGTCGAGGCGGCACTCGGTAAAAACGCCCGCGAACGTGTGCGCTTCACTGTGTTTTCATTTGATCCCGAGCGCGACACTCCGGCGACGCTGATGGCGTTTGGAAAAAAAATGAGCCTTGGCCCCAATTGGGATCTTTTCGTTGGTTCGGATTCCGACACACGCGAACTGGCTGCGATCTTGGGTGTTCAGTACAAGAAAATTCCTAGCGGCGACTTCATTCACACCAATATGCTGATCGCGGTCGACGAAAATGGTCTTGTCCTCGCGCAACGAGAGGGATTGACCGGAAGCCTCGATGAGCTGGCACAAAAGCTCAACTCCAAAATGCCCTAGCGCGGCTCCTGGCTCTGCGGGTCGTAGCTCCAGATAAAATCCACCGCGTGCAGTGGAGCCTGGACGTTGACATGGCGCCCAGGCTTTTCAATGTCGGCGGGCTTCGTGCCGTCAGTGAATACAAGACCGTCACGTTTTAACTGCAGGAATGTGTCCTTCACCTGAATGATCACAAGTGGTGTGTCGAAGCTGTGAACCAGTGTCCCGACAATTCGCAACATACCTTTGCCAAATGTGATCGCTTCGTCCTGTGTGCGATCGGCTTGCGCCACGCTCGCAGGCATTCTCGAAGAGTCGATCAGCGTTCCGACGTGCTGGGCGCTGGCCAAATCAACAGTGAGATTGACTTTGTCGCCGATGGAGGTCTTCTCGAGTGACTGATTGAGATCGGCATTCAAGGACTTGCGATCCAAGCGGTACAGTTTTCCATCACTTTGCACGAGAAAGTGTTCATCGTTGAACGAGAGCGCCAGCTTGCCTTTCACGGCGATTTTATCGCCTAGGACTTGCACCTTGTCGGGCACTTCACGCTCGAGTTCTTTGAGCGAGCTTTTCCCAGGTGGCAGGACTGTGGGCCAACGAAGCTCGATGGAGTCACCAGGTGTAGAAAAGCGGGCCTTGGCGTGCGCGAAGGCGGCTTGTTCTAGCCGTCGCTGAAGATCGGCATCCAATTTTGCCCGATTTATGCGGAAGAAATACTTGTCGGTTTGCACGACAAAGTGATGGTTGTCGGTGGTCAGCAGGAGCTCGCCATCTAAGTGTCTTGGCTCTGCTTTTTTAGCGTGACCCGAATTTCCGAGCGCAAGTGATGTCAGTACGGTGACAGCGAGCCCTGTTAAACGCGCTGATGATTTTAGTAACGGTTTCATCGATCCCCCCTGTTGACGTAGTTGGATGAATTTCCAACCTACATCTCTAGTTCGGCACCTTTTGCTGCTGCCTCCATCAGCGAGGGGAGTCGAATTCTCAGGTCATTTGGGATGTATTGTCTCGAATTACACTTGCTTCCCGTTAAGATTGAAAAGCGTGAGCCTCACTCGCACTTGCTGCTACCGCAGTCGAGACAGGTAAAACATCCCTCTTGAAGCTTGATGTTCTTACTGTTGCACTCGGAGCAGCGAATGGTTTTGATCTCTTTGATGTAGCCCTTCAGTGTGCGTGCGATCGCCTTGGCAAACGAATTGATTGTGCCCTCGCTTTTAAGAAGCTGAGACACGATGAATTCGATATCAGCGCCGTGACGAAGAGCTGTGGAGATCATTCGTGTGAGAGCCTCTTGCTCGTCCGACTCGAAGAAAGTTCGAATATCACCAAGCGCCCAGCCGTCGTCCGTCAGCAAGTTGTAACGCCCTGGTTTTTCTTTTAGCAGTTGGCCTTTTTTGACTGTGCTAGGAAGATGCAAACGGTTCTGCTTCATTGCAAAAACCTCGTAGGGGTCGCCGTCTAGGAGGCCGACAAGCACCACCCACTTGTGCCCGTCGGAGGTGAGGGTGTGAATCTCACAATCCAGGGACTTCGGTCTTGAGACCGCCTTTGTTCTTGGGATTCCGCTGAGCTCCTCACCAG
>CAKQVW010000113.1 GCA_934277865.1 uncultured Pseudobdellovibrionaceae bacterium
ATCCAGGCGACAGTCCAAGCGCCAGCCTCCTTGAAGCTGACTTCGTGCGCTTTGCGGTGAAACACACCGAGATCCAGCGCGAGCATCGCAAGCACAAATCCGACAAACGAAAGATATAACCACCAGTATTCGGCAAACGTAAAGAGGATCATCTGAGGCACTCCAAATCAATCCGGCCAGTCTCCCAGACTTTGGATGGTTCATTCAAATCAATAAATCCATACAAATACTTTGCTTGTGGCGAATGACGCAGAATCTGCTCAGGCTAGGTGCAAATTTCGCTGGCGCACCGCTTGATCAGGGCTTCCTCAAGATATGTCTTGAGGTGATGCAAAATCGCGCCACGGGGCCCTAGGCGTCGAGCAGGGCCTTCCAATCGTCTTCTTTGAAGCCGACGGCACCGGACTTGTCCGTGAGTAGGAACGGACGCTTGATGAGTTTGCCATTGGCAGCCAAGAGGTCGAGCGCTTCGGTTTCGGTCATGCCGCCCTTTAAGCGTTCTGAAACTTTCATCTCGCGGTAGAGGACGCCTGACGTGTTGAAGAGTTTATTCAGGTCGCCGCCTTGCTGGCGCAGATACCCCAGCATCTTCTTGAGCTCGGCCTTGGAGGGCGGTGTCTCCACAATCGGAATTTGTTCGAACTGCACGCCTCGATCTTTGAGGAACTTCAGTGCCTTTTTGCAGGTGCTGCACCCGCTGTATTCGTAGATTTTCATAGGGAAACTCCTGCTACGACTCAAAATCAATTTCCTCATAGTCAATTTTCCTACGCACTGTCATGTCGGGAGTTTGGCTCGATGTGACAATTTGCTCAAAAACTCGCTCCCCTGGCGGAAACGGGGTTGTCTCATGCGACATTTCGCGGTCTGATTTCAGTTGGCTTTCACGCTGTAGCTAAGGAGGGTGAATGATGGGAAGCATGCAAGGGGTTGAGAGCGAATCTTTCCAGAGCAGGCCCGAGCGCCGACTCTCGATCAAGAGCTTCCTGCCTGCGGGTGCCCTCGTTGGAGCCGCCTTGATTGCGCTTTTCGTCGCGACCCTCGTGTCCTTCGTTTTGGGTGGATGCTCGCCAGAGTCGCCGAAGCTGGTTCCACTGCCGATCGCCAAACCGGAACGGGTGCGTGACGTTTCTGATATCCGGGTCACCTTTCAGCGCGCGGTCGATATTCTTTTTGTTGTCGACGATTCGGGTTCCATGTCGACGCATCAACAAAACCTCGCCAAGAACATCGGACTCTTTACTCAAGGGATGAAAGCCAACCAGACGTTGGATTACCATATCGGTGTACTGACATCGAACATGGATTACACGCCCTGGCGCCCAGCGCCTGGATATGGTTGGAAGGGTGAACTCAATGGTCTCACCAAATTTGTCACGAAGCTCACGCCCAGTGGCGATCAGGAGCTGGCGAAGAACCTGAATCCAGGAACAGACGGCTCTGGAACCGAGGCCTTTTTCACGCCGGTGCAAGCGGCACTGACGCCACCTTTGATCACGGGAGTGAACAAAGGTTTTTACCGACCGGATGCCTACTTGGCGATTGTGTTTCTCACCGATTCTGATGATCAATCCCGTGTCGCAGCTGGCGACTTTCACAAGTTTCTGCTCGGCTTAAAAGGTGGAGACCCCGACAAGATCATTTCTTACGGTGTCTACATTCCGTCGACGGTGTCCAATTGCTCACGCTCTGGCGAGCCATCGCCTCGGAAGCTTGAAGAGTTTTTCAAACTCACGAAGGGCACAACACTTGGACTCTGCGACGCGGACTACGGCATGAAGCTGTCGGAGCTTGGTGCAGACTTGGTTCGCCGAGTGGGTTCGTTGTTGTACCTCTCTCGTCCGGCGGTTCCTGAGACCATCAAAGTCACATTTGGTTCGCAAACGATTCCGAATCATCCAGATTTGGGATGGATCTACGATCCAACTCGAAACGCGTTGATCTTCGGTGAAAGTATTGAACTTCTACCCGAGCCGGCTGGCACGGAGATCGAAGTCGACTTTATTGCGGCCGAATATTGATCAACGGTTAAGACAAGAATAAGTCCAAACGAAGTTTTCCTGGGTGGTTAAGTCGCTAGCCCTTCAAGACCGATGAGAAGGATCGGATTAGATCGTTCATTGGCAGTTGAAAGGGCAAGCATGAGCACCCGTGTCCCGGAACGAGACGATTCAATTGAGGGGGCTCAGATTCTCGTCGTCGATGATGACCGGGATGTCGCAGCCAGCCTATGCGATTTGATCGAAGCTGCTGGTTACCGAGCGATTGTCGCAAATTCGGCAGATGCCGCACTCAAGTTTCTTTCCACAAATGAAGCCGATCTGGTCATCTCGGATGTACGAATGCCCGGCATCGACGGCTTTGAGTTCTGCCAAGCTGCACGCGATCAAATGAAAGACGACTACGTGCCGATCATCCTGCTGACAGGTAACGCCGACGAATTTGAGATTCGTCGAGGTCTTGATTCCGGCGCCGATGACTTTCTGATGAAACCACCTCGTATGACCGATCTTTTGGCGAAGGTCCGTGCCTTTTTACGTATTCGAGTGCTTCAGCGAAAGAATCGCCAACAAGCTGAACTACTCGCAAGGTGGAACCGAGACCTGGAAGAACGTGTGCGTGAGCAAGTTTCTGAATTGCATCGCCTTGGACGTTTTAAGTCTTACTTCTCCCAGAGCGTGGCCGAACTGATTGTGTCTGACGATTTTGAAAGTCGACTTAAGCCACACCGCCGTGAGATCACCTCTCTTTTTATTGATCTCCGTGGCTTTACGGCGTTTGCGGAGACGGTAGCGCCTGAGAGTGTGAGCTTGGTCCTCAATGAGTTCTACGCGGCCGTCGGCAAAGTGGCGTCGCGTTTTGAAGCGACGATCGGGAACATCGCGGGCGACGGGATGCTGTTTTTCTTCAATGATCCGATGGAAATTCCCAATCATCGACAGGTCGCGGTTTCGATGGCTCTTGAGCTTCGGCACGCGGTCGGAGAGCTGACAGAGATTTGGAAGTCACGTGGCTACCAGCTGGGATTCGGAATTGGCCTGGCCGAGGGTGTCGCCACCATCGGGGGTGTTGGATACAATCAGTATTGGACCTACACCGTGGTGGGTTCGACGGTGAATCTTGCGGCGCGACTTTGTGCCGAGGCCCGTGATGGAGAAATTCTGGTCTCTGATCGTTTTCGCTCGCGAATAGAAGGACGTGTCACTGTTGAACCTCGTGGTTTGAAGAGATTCAAAGGGTTCTCCGACGGCGTCGTCGTTTTCAATATCTGCTCGATGCCACAAAATCTGCGTCTCAGCGCCTAAAGAAATTCACGGTCGTTAACCTTTTTGTCAGTCAATTTGGTCTCATCCCCGGGAAGCGCCGGCCATGCAACGTGGTGCGCTTAAAAAAAGGGGGGAGCTTGAACTCGTGCAGCAAGGATGCTCTGGGAGTTTTTGGAAATCCAATTCTGGTGGTGATGGGAAGTGTGTTCTTAAGTGTCATGGTGGGATGTTCGGATTTCTCGGCCATGAATGTGTTGGTGAGTCCCAAGAACGAGGCCGCGGATTCTGGGCGGTACATCGTCGTATTTCGTGACCAAGCCATTAGCGAGGCAAGCGGGATTCAAGCCAGCTCGGTCGAGAGTTTTGGATTCGCCACGACATCCTTTGCCGCCGCGCTGGCCGCCGAACATGGGGTCAACGAGCCCGATGTGGTTTTTCAGCGCGCACTACGCGGTGGGGTCTATAGCCTATCAGGCGACGAGGCCCGCGCACTGGCAAATGACCCGCGCGTGAAGTACGTCGAAGAGGATCGAGAAATTCGATTAAACGCGGTCCAATCGGCTGCGCCATGGGGGCTTGATCGAATCGATCAGGATACTCTTCCGCTAGATCGTCGATACGAATACGAAAGCGGCGCGCAAACCGTTCGTTCGTATGTGATCGATACCGGAATCAATATCGAACACGTCGAATTTGAAGGGCGTGCGTCGCACGGCTACGATGCGATCGACAATGACGCCCTCGCGACAGACTGCAATGGGCATGGCACCCATGTGGCGGGCTCGGTGGGTGGGCGTACCTACGGCGTTGCCAAGGATGTGAAACTGATTGGTGTTCGAGTTTTGGATTGCCGTGGGTCGGGTTCGATTTCTTCTGTTGTTCGCGGCATCGAATGGGTGACGGCCAACCATGTTGCTCCGGCGGTTGCGAATATGAGTTTGGGTGGTGGAGCCTCGCAGGCCATTGATGATGCCGTTCGGGCGTCAATTCAAAGTGGAGTGGTTTATGTCGTCGCGGCCGGGAATGAAAATCGCGATGCTTGTTTGGGCTCTCCGGCACGTGTGCCATCGGCGATCACCGTTGGCTCGACGACTTCGCAGGATGTACGCTCTTCCTTTTCGAACTATGGATCTTGTGTCGACATCTTCGCCCCGGGATCTGATATCCCTTCGGCTTGGTACAATTCCAATACTGCGACTCAGACCATCAGCGGGACATCGATGGCTTCGCCACATGTCGCGGGTGTTGTTGCTCGCCTCTTGGCGCAATCGCCCCATCTCTCGGTCCCGGAGATCACGGCGCGACTTCTGACAAATGCACGAATTGGAAAGGTGACAAACGCAGGCTCGGCCTCGCCCAATCGCCTGCTCTCGAGCTCGTTCCTGGCGCAAGGTGGTGGGAATGGCAATACACCACCGCCCCAAGAGCCTGGAGTCGTACAAATTCCTGTTGGGGGAACAGTGTCGTCTCTCAGTGGTTCGACAGGCGACGAGGTGTTCTATGTGGTGCAGTATCCGGCGGGCACACGCGCGCTGGAGTTTCGTCTGTCGGGGGCAAACGGCGATGCGGATCTCTATGTTCGGGCAGGCTCCAAGCCCACGACGCGTGACTATGACTGTCGGCCGTATCTCAACGGAAGTCGTGAGACCTGCAGGACGGCAAACCTCGAGGAGGCGGGAGGCAAGGTGTATGTTCGCCTGCACGCGTATCGATCGTATACGGGTGCGAGCCTCTCGGTGATTGGCGTTTCAAACTAGGACGGATTCTGTCAACAGGCTTTTCAATTGTGAGGAAAAGACGACGGAGTCGAAGTTTGATGAGGAGAGGGGACGCGATAAAATGAAGGCATGAGAAAATCCAATTTTAAAAATCTTGGTTGGGTCTTAGGAGCGGTTGCTGCGTGTTTGATGATGGCAACCGAAGTTCAGCCGGCGCATGCCGAGCCGGCTTGGAAGGTTCGAAAAGAGATCGCCAGCACGGTGCATGAGTTTTATGCGCGATATCTTGGTGCGACGAAGAAGCCGAAAGACAAAAACTTGGTTCTTCAAAGTCATCTCACGCCGGAGTTTTATATCAGTATCCAAGACTCTTTTGAAGAGATGGATGCCGACCCGGTGATTCGGTCGGAATACATCGGAGCCGACTACCGAAGAAAGATTCATGTCTACAATGTTCGTGTTGATGCCGACGGGCTTGCTCGCGCGGACGTTCGTTTGGGTGAGCTTCCGCAAGGCGCAAAAAGCCCCAATGGCCCTGTAAAGCTTCGATTGAAACTACAGCGTGTCGACAATCGCTGGAAAATCGCGTCTGTCGATCGTGGTTTTGACAACTGATTTACTTTGCCTCGAGCCAGGTGGCGATTTCTGCAATTTCGTCGACCTTCACCCGGTCTAGAAGTTGCCTTGCTGCGTGAATCTCCATCGGAGAATCTGACCCTCCAGCAAGCTTCGTGACGAGACCCTCTTTCCCCATCTTCCGAACAAAGTCTGCCGTCGACGTGATCTCACGTCCGAATTCAAATTCTGTCAGTGGGTTTGATTTTCTGGCGGTGAGATCTGAGAGGAATTCGACCAATCGCATCTCGACTCGCTCGTTCGGCGAGTGCAAACGACGCATAGACTCCTCCATGATCTCCCCATCGATGCGATTGAGATTGTCGATCACATATTTGCGAAGTTCGTCCATGGACTTCCAATGCTTGAACTCGGCATGAGACCTGGCAGCTTTTGCTTTCACGGCAATTAAATTTGGGTTTTGACCCCAGAGCACTTCCAGCGCTTCATTGAGACTGAGCTCGATATGTCGGCCGTCCGCACTTTGTTTGGTAACGAATGCGGCGAAATCCATGTGGTCTCGAAGTAGCTCTGTTGGAACTCCCAGATAGCCATGCCGGTCGCGAAGAGTCTTGAAATCGAGAACTTTTTCGCGGTCGTGTTGTTTGAGTAATTTGAGTTTTCCAGCTGAGAGTGAAGGGAATAGTGCCTTGTGCTTCTCAAACAAACGTCGTGCCTGCGACTGAACTTCGTTTATATGAAGTCGTGAGTAGGCGGCCATTTCATCCGCTGAAGCTGGCAGCCAGCCTCTTTTATTGATTTCGTCAGAGCTGCGTATTCGCATGACTTCGCGCCGTGCCTGAGCCGTTTTAGAGGTTTTGGCTGCGACCTTTGCTGTCGCGCGTGTGGTTTCTTTTAAGAGCGTGGTACCGCCGACAAGCGCACTCACGGCCGAAACCGCAAGCGAGGCGCCTGCGGCCATGCGATGGTCAGCTGATCGCACAATGGCATCGCTGGACTGCCCAACCGCCGAATCGACGATGCCCTCTTGAAATGCATCACGAGATTTATCCAGCGCCATTTTGTAATCGATCGCCCCAAGGACGGCGCCTGCGGCTCCGCAGAGCACCAAAGTTGAGCAGGTGGCCAATGACAAAACTGAGGCGCCAACGAGCATGGCCGATTCCTTGAGTTGTGTCGAGCCCTCTTCGTCACTTGCCGCTTTCTGGGCCGTCACGGCGGCCGGGCACCAATGAGGCGAATTGGCGAGGACGTCATTGGCTAGATTTCGATACTTGAGAATGCGTCGTTCCGACTCGAGACCACCGCCTTCCACAAGTGTGATTTCACGCTGAACTTCATCTTTCATCTTTTTAAGTGCGCTTTGTAATGCCTGGTTTGAAGGGGAGTCCGGGGCGTCCTCGGCGACGGTTCCGATGAACGCCATGAGAGGGTTTTGGCGAAGAATCTCAACATAGCGCTGGCGAGACTCGTTGCGGATTTTGACCATCGCGATTCGAATCAGAGCTTCGTCTTTCGGACTTTCTGCCAGAAGGCGTGTAGTCTCATGTTTGGTCGCAAGGTAGTTGGCAATTTCCGGAACTTCATCTGCTAGCCGATTGAGGAAAACCTTTTCTAGGCGCTGAGTCTCTTTGGCGTTCAGCGGTGGAATAGCTTCGCTGTTTGCAAAAGGGTGTTTTGGGTGCGTGTCAAACCAAGTGACCTTTGAGTTGAACATGTGCGGATTGACTTCGCGTGGATAGGCCAAGCTTAAGTTGTTCACCAGCTCGGGCCAGATACTGCGCACATGGGATCGATAGGTATTCAGCGATCGCGTGCAGCTGTCGATCGATTCCTGGCCCGAAGGTTGGCAACTCGAGACAGCTTCGAGTTCGGCGTGTCGCTTTCGCAGGCGATCGAGAATCTTTTGTCGCAGGGCTTGGCTGAACTTCACATAATTGCCAATACGAAAATTTTGAAGCTGAAAGCTTGTGGACGCCGCTTTTTTTACCTTCAGAAGTTGTTGGAAGTTTGTTTCTTCCATGTGGCACTCCGTAGCGGCAATAGTCGGCGAGGATGATGTTGTGGATGAACGAATGTCTGACCCGACATTTTCCTCTTGGCAGGCTTCAAAGGCTTCGAATCCGTGAGCTTCAGGCGCAAACAGGGCGCTTGTAGTCGCGACAGCAACCAGCACAGCATGCTGTGTGGTTGTTCGACAAAATTTCGAAAATTCCATTTTCGCTTGTTTGTTCACATACAATGACGATGCAAGTTGTGGACAAGGTGTACGCGAAGACAGTTGGGTCTCGCGGTGACTCGACTGCAGTACGACGTGTCGCGTGCTCAGCATTTCGAAACTCTGTGAGGATTTCCCAACAAAGGGCTACGTCTTGATTTGAGACATAGGTCGAGATTGAAATTCGAATCACGGTGGTGAATGAACATAAGTCGGATTCGAGAGAGAATGAGTCATGATCGGAGCGCTGCGAATTCTCGTAATTTTAGGTCTTTTGCTAGGAGGGTTAGCGCCCTGCCAAGCATTGGCCGAGAGCGAAGATTTGGGAACTATGCCTCCGGTCTCGCGGAAGTTTGTCGAGAACAAGTTGCGTCGTGAGAGATTTAGCAAAGGCTTCGTCGATGTTTTGCTGAAGACTTACGAAGACCGAAGTTTTGAGACGGTCGTTGAGTTGAATGTGCTGCTCTATTTGAGAAAGTCGGACTACCACGGGCCTCAAGTCAGCTCGCCCGCTGTCGACGAGGTTCTCCGATTTATGAAAAAACAAGACTCCAACCTGCGTGCGGCTGAAAAGCGATACGGCGTCGACCGAAATGTCATTGCGAGTTTGCTCTGGATTGAATCCCGCTTGGGGAAAAATGCCGGCAATTTTCATGTTCCCAGCGTGTATCTGCATCTCATTCAAGCTCCCAGAGTCTCAGTTCAGAAGTTCTTGATGAAGCGTGCTATCAAATATCGACCAGAGATCAGCGCCGAGGATCACCGTGAAATTGTGGCGAGAACTCATCGCAAAGCGGACTGGGCTATTGGCGAATTGCGGGCTCTCGAGCGTGTGCATCGTTGGAATTGGAAAGTAGACAGGACATTTCGCGGTTCCTTCTCAGGCGCGTTTGGTTGGCCGCAGTTTCTTCCGTCAAGTTATGTGAAGTGGGCACG
>CAKQVW010000114.1 GCA_934277865.1 uncultured Pseudobdellovibrionaceae bacterium
CTCCGGCTCTTCGCCGGTCGTTTTGGCACACCGTGACTCAGGAAACAAGGCTCACAGTTTTAGGGGAGAACCGCCCGGCAATGAGAACCGATCCTTGTTCAATTTCTTAAAGAGCATTCGAGACGAAAGCACCTCTCATCTTCGCGCGGGTCAGTCATACAAGATCGCAGAAGGGAAACTCAAAAAACTAAGAGGTCTCCTCGAGGAAGTGGACGAGGCGGCATGGCGTATGTTCTGCCAGCAGTATGCAGGCGAAAAGCTATCGAACGAGTGGAAAATTCTCGAAGAAGAATTCGGATTGGAATTCATCGAAGTTCTGGAGGGTCAAACGTCAGACATCATTGAGCGACCGCTGCATTGGGAAGACATGATTCAGGTCACGGGCCGCGAAGGCCTTAGAGGGCCAGATGCCATGATTGTAAACATGTTTATCAAAAGCCGACTTCCGCTCCTTATCACGACTGATGGAGATATTGTTAAGTCCTTTGTAGACAGCGACCAGGAACACTCGAATAAATCCATCTTCTATCTGGAGACCTCGTCTCAGGAAAGCCCACTCCCGCCTTGAGTAAGATTGGATTCTCGTACACGGAACTCGCGAAGAAGTCGGCATCACAAATGAAAAATCTGCCTCCAATGAGAGCCGCGAACAATAGGTTCTCGCTTGCGCTGTCGTCGCTCTTCGCGGCGTCCGCCCTCCGGACACAATCGGTTTTCTAACCAAAGAGGCAGTTATGTTCTTGCTTAGTACAAAGTTGAAGATCGCTCTTCTCATCATCGCGGTTGTAACACCCGTGTCACTTCTCCTCTATTTTAAACGTTCCGAACTTGTCCTGCGGCAGCCAATCAACACCAACCCCGCCGTACACGATGAAGTCGACGCTGACGGAATTCGGCCCGACGTAAGAAAAGAAATCGAAAAGCTTTATCCAAGTCCCGGAGCCAAACGAGATGCAGCGGTTCAACTTGCACGAGTTCTACAGAAGGCGCTGCGCACGCCAGAAGATGCACCTGCCATCAACAAAGAGTTCGAAGCAGCAACGGCCTGCATCTTGGCCGTGGACGAAACACACGATGACCCACCAAACGACTCTGTCACACGAAGCATTCGCATCGAGAGCTTCGTCGTCAACTCCGCCAAGCGCGCGGAAGCCTATCTTCGATACAACGCCATTCTCAGCGACAACCTCTATCCCGGGATCGCCCCCGACGATTCACAATGCATCGATGCACTTTCCACAAACGAGGAGAATTAAGTATGAGCCTCTATAAAACAATTTTCACGCTCATAGCCCTCTTGCCGCTCATTCTGTTTCCGCCGCCGGCCCTCGCGCTAAGTTGCGAAGACGCAAACGTCGAAATCTTCTTCGGCAACGGCATGTTCAATTCCCGCCTAGCGGCCACAGCCGGCTCACGATCTCTAGAGAAAAGGCTACATAAAGAGAAGCTACTTCCCGAGGATCAGCTGGTCGGCCTTGCTTACAATACGAACGAACCCGCCTTGATCCAACTGCTGCAGGTCGCCCGACAAAAGGATGCCGAGAAGTCGGCGCGGTTTTATTTGTGGCTGGCCGATCTCTCCCTCGCTCCTGATTTTTTTCGCAAAGATGCCATCAAGATCGCACAACAGATTCATGCGGAAGCCTACGCCAAAGACCACGACCACTACGAGCAGCTTGAACAGTATGAAGACCGCATAGCCAAAGGTGCCGTCCTTACAGTGGTCGCTCACTCTCAAGGGAACTTTTACGCCAATGCCGCTTGGCGCGCGATCAAAGCGAAGACAGGTCAAGAGTCTCGGTTTTCGATTGTCGGAGTCGCCACTCCAACAAATTCCACTGAGAGCGGCGGCCCACACACGACACTCACGCAAGATCAGGTAATTAACGCAGTTCGCCTCTTGAGAGAGTCTCTTCCAGCCAATGTTACCAACTCTCAGGCGAGTGTCTCCGGGCATGAATTTGTGAGTCAGTATGTTCACGGCGATAAGTCTGGTCCCAAAATGATTTCGGAGATAAAACAGGCTGTTACTGGATTGGTACGCAAGTTCGCACGACCTACCAAGTCAGAATTGGCCTATCAAGACCCCAGTCTAAAACCGCTTTTACACCACGCCTGTATGCTTAAGAGCTTAAACCGTAAACTTACCGACGGGGAATGTATCGCATTGACCGCACTCGACAGAACTTACTCTTGGTTTGGTGAGCCTCGGGAAGAACGCTCGGTTAAGGGGCTACAAGCTTGGATTTCGGATTGCGCCAAAAACTACTGGCACGACGAAGACCGATTCGATTTTCTCCACTGCTCACCCCTGGGTGCTGGGTCGGGACTCGACTTTCAAGGACTCGGCAGTCCGCTGAAACTTGGGTTCGTCGTCACGGACCATCCAGAATGCCATTGGCACGGCTCCGAGGTCATGCGCCGAACGACTTCGCTCGCGATTCAGGAAGCACGAGATCTTATTGATGGAAAACGGTCGGCGGATTGATTGGCAAAACTCTCATTAGAAAATTTGAGAAAGAAGTTCGGCCAACTGTCGTTGGTATCTGAGTTTCTGGGTTTCCAAGAAAACCTTTTTCCGGCGCTGAACCGAGGCCGTCGCCAGAGCGCTTCCGTGAGTGAAGTCGACTAGTATTTCCAGCCACATTTTCCTTTTTGAGGTTTTCAGATTTGATTCAGCCAAAAGAACGGAAAGGTGATGGTTGATCTGTTGAAGCTCCTTAGAAAACTGCATGGAGGAGGCAAAGATCAGCATTGTCAGATGCGGGAACTGAACGATGGCCGTGTAATAGAGGCTCAGTAGGTTCTGGATTTGGTTGCGTGGTCTTCCCTTGCTCGCCTCAAAATCCCTCACCACTCGCGCGTAGATCACATCAGACATGCCCCGAACCAAAGCATCCCAGTCCGAGAAATGACCATAAAGTGCCATGGGCGTCACCGCTAATCGTTTAGCCAAAGCTCTCATGGACAGGGCTTGATGCCCGGACTCGTCCAAAAGACGAAAAGCCGTGGATAAAATCAGCTCACGGCTGATTCGAGCCCCGCTCTTAGGCCGTCCTCTTGCCTTCATTTGATCACCTTGTAGATTGATTGCACAAGCCCGGACGGAAAAGCTGTGGTCTTCAAATGTGTTAGCGAGACTTCTTCGTTCAGCGGTCCGAAGAGGTGTCGGCCCCCACCTAAAAGGACTGGTACAGTCGTGATTACCATATCAACAATCAACTTCTCGCGCAGGAAGGATTGAATGACCTGTCCTCCATCGATATAGGCTTTGCGCCATCCTTCCTTTTCCATCTCCCCCATCAATTGCTCTGGGGCGAGGTCAACAATACGAACCTTGCCATTGAGCCGTATTGGAACATCTTCCGGTTTAAGGGTCTTCGATATCACCACGACGGGAATCGCATATGGCCAGGAATCGAAAGTGAGGGCTTTTTCAAAACTGCCACGCCCCATGATCACTACATCGATGTCTTTGATAAAGTCGTTATAGCCATGATCTTCACTCGGATCATCACGGCTGATAAGCCAATCAATCCCACCGTCTGATTTCGCAATGTAACCATCCAAGCTCATGGCGATAAAGGCATGTCCAGAAACCATTGAAGCCTCCATTATTATACAGTGTATATTTAATTAGCAAAACCGTCAATTTGTCCGAAATTGGATCTCCCAAAATTGCTTGTCAGCGGAAGAGAACATCGTTGGGAAAAATATGTGCGGCGACTAAAATAGCCAGGCAGAGGATCGCTGGGTAGCGAGGAGCTGATTCGACAAGACTCGAACCATTCAACCGAGAGGTTTCACGGCATGGTGTTGGCTGAGATCTTGGCTAGCCGATCAGCCACGAGATCCGCGGCAGTCACATCAAACGGGCTCGACTGAAACTCCGCTTCCTTTGAGCGAACCAGCTCCGACACTGGCCCGCGCAAGCGCTCGTTTAAAACCAGACCCCTTTATCGTTCAAGGGTTTTGTCATGGAAACTTGGCAACACCACAGCCATCAACTTCCACCGAAGACAAAGATCGTGGCGTTGTAGGTCGGGTTTGTTGGGTCGTTGGTTTGCACAGTAACCAGCGCCGTTTCACGGCCAAAACCACCGCCATCTTCCGGGTCGACGGCGCCCAGCCAACAGGGCCCATGCGGATCGTTGTTCAGGCGAACGACGAACTCTGTCGACGTGCCAGCCGCAGCCGGCAAAGTGGGTTGGCTCGGCACCGAAAAATTGAAATCCGCTGGTACGCCGCGAAGAATACCTGTGTAGTCACTGGTTTTTGTAACGGTGACCGCTGTTGCCGCACCCGTCAGATTTCCAGTTCCCGTGTTCACCAGACGGAATTTGAAATCATAGTTGGTGCCAGCAAAGTTTCCGCAGGAAGCGTGAAGGTTCATAACACCGGTTCGATCTTTGTAATTGCTGCCGGCGGGAATATCGATCCACTCGGAGCCATCGCCTTTTTTATCAAACTGCAAACTCAGAATGGGCGCTCCTCCACCACCGCCGCCGTTTTTCCCACTGACAATCGGCAGTCCATCGCCACACGAATTTAAAACTGCGCAACACGCGCTGAAACCCAATACCCGTGCGATCGCCATCTTCTTCATGTCATTTCCCTCCATGGTTCATTGATTGTACTTTTCATTTTCGGCCAAGCCGCCAACAGCCAACCGTAAGAATGGATCCAGTCTTGCGTCAGCCTCAAACGCGCCTCATCGTCTCTCCCCGAACGGTCGCTTTCCACGGGAAGCGGCAACGATCGTTCATGGGCCTTTTCCCTACAGAGTTCGACCTCTTTGGACGCAAGCTCCAACCAGTTCACCAGCCCCGGCACATCGTCTTTTTTCTGAAGACGGGCAATTTGTGACTCCAGACGCCCGGCCCGGTCGAGCAAGCTCCGACAGGCAAGATCCGTGAGATACTCTCGTGCCTGACTGGAATCGAAATCCCCAACCCGTTGGAAGTACTGAGACGCCATTTCTATTCTGGACTCGGGCGATGTATTTGATGAAATCGACGGGAGCCACTCGCTCCACATCAACCAAAGCAGATCATTGATTCGAAAATCCAAGCTATCCAAACTCGGGTACTGGCCGCGATCCACCGGTGGACGATGTAACACGCTGGCCTGAAGCTGCGCTGTTTGCGCCGTCGGATTGAGTGCCTTAGTCGCGTAGACAAAGGCTCCGTCCACATTGCGGTGAAACGGAAAACAAGGCGCAAGATTCTGCCGACCATCGATGCCAAGCATATAGGTCGCAATTGGGGCATACGGCACAATGTGACTCATCACTGTCTCTCGCCACATCACCCGACTACCGAGCGCCTCTCTGACAAAATCGGACCTCTGGCAAAATGCCTCAAGAGTCGAATCGTCGAAGGTAAAGATAAATCGGGCACCACCATAGGCCGAATCGCCTCGAATTCCCGGAGAAGAAAAGGTGGCCGTCTGAAGAGCCGTCTCGTGAAGCCGCAAAAAATCGCGGATGGAAACAGATGCCGCCACTTTTTCAAGTTCCTCAAGGCTGGCAAAATCAGAAAACGGTAGGAAATTGTGTTGCCCGATCCGAGTCTGGCGATATTCAAAACGTGGCAACTGTTTGAGATCATAGATAACGTCGTCGTCGGTACAAACAAAGGGTTCACCTTGAGTCAAAAGTGCAATCACATTGCGGTGACTGCCCTCTGAACCTTCGGCATGACTACAATCAAGGGCAAAGCGCGCGATTCCTTCGGGAAACCCTTCTGCTTTTAGGACTGTTTCTAATCTGGAAATCAATTTCGTTCGAAATTCATCGTCTACGTAGAGAAACTCATCAGACGGAACGTAATCTGGCTTCACCTGCGCGCTAGCGGATTCCGAAATGACATAGCGATAGCGGCGTGCCTCTTCGCCCATTCCAGAAACGAAGCTCGTCACTGATCGTTTGAGAGTCTCGGGCCGTCCGTGCGACAGCCAAGCAACCGTTCGCAACGTAGCTCGAGTTGAACCCGTTTGCCCACCCATCAGAACCGAATCCCTAATCCGAGCTGAACTTCGTGGGCCGTTTCATCATGGAAAACAGGGAGGTATGCCAGCCAGAGATCTTTGATCCATGAAAGCTTCTCGGACGTCACGTTGTAGGAAATGGTTGGACCAAACACTGGCTTCGTTTCGCAGCCATCGCAAGTCCATGTCTGAGCTCCCGCATTCAGCTGAAGCGCCCATCGGTCGGAGACTTTTCTTTTGAGAAAGCCCATGTATCCGATTCCGGCAAAGCTGACGTTCGTGTTGAGCTTCAAATAGGCGGCATCGAAACTGATACCCAAAGTCCATTCTTCATTCCAGCTGTAGCTCGGCAAATATCGGATGACGCCGCCGCCACTTTGCCCGTATCCTTGCCACGTCGAGATGCCACCGACCTGAAAGTTCGTCCACTGATACTTTGTCGCCGATCCTTCGCCACTCGCTTCGGCCTGAAGGGCGATCAAATTCGAAAATAGAAAAAGACCCATCGTCAGAGATATGAATTTTCCAAACACAGACTCACCATTCCGTTTAGGGGTTGATTCGAAGAGGTCGAACGGCCTTCCGAGAAAATTTAATCACCTCGAGATGCGCGTCGCCCCGTACATCCGTACGGGGCCACTAAAAAACTAAATAGACGAGCTGGCCTTACGAATAGGTCTTCACCATAATAGGCAATATGGCGCTTCCGGTGGCTCTGCTTTTTCTTAACATTTTAAACTTCGTCACGGCGATGTTGGTGATTAGCTATTTTTACCAGTCGCGAAACCTGGCTTCTGTGCGATGGATGTTAGGACTGGTCGTCTCATTTTGCGTGATCTCGTTTTGCACCTTGGGCACCTACATGAGCCGCGAGCTCGAGCCACAGATTCTATTCTCAAGAATGCGCTTTCTTACACTTGGGCTTTTGCCGCCCATTTGGTTTCTTTTTATAGCTTCGCTGTACAGTCGATGGAACTGGATGAAACGGCCGTGGTTCGCCGCCGCCATCTCTGCGCCCGGTCTCATCACGACGCTATTCACCATTGTGCCCGCTTGGCGCGAATTCATCATCCGAGATTTCGAACCTATCACAGTAAACGGATTCTCCGTGTTGAAGTACTCCACGGGATGGTGGTTCCCTGTTCATTACAACTGGGCCATGCTCTTGGTTTTTGCCTCGCTCTGCCTCGGTGCATTTTTCTTTTTTAAGGAAAGCGGCGTTCGTCGACGGCAGATTGTTCTGTTGCTGGCCTGTAGCACGCTGGCGGCCGGAGTCGATATTTACTGCGTGTTAACGGATTCGCCCTTGCGGTGGCTGTTGCTTTCGAGTGGCACCTTCCTCTTCAGTCAAATCGGCATCGTAATAGCCGCGCTCAAGTTACATCTGCTGAACATCGTTCCTCTGGCCATGAATCGAGTCTTCCACGAGTTCCCTGACCCTGTCTTTGTTCTCGATGCGGAAAGCCGCATTCGAGCCGTCAACAAAATGGCCACTGCATTCTTCGGCCAACAAAGACTTGTAGGTCTGGCTTTTTCTCAAACCTTCCCAAACATCGACCCGCTAAATCCGGAACTTGAGATAAAAGACAGCCGCGGCGAATCACATTTCTTCAAACCAAGCGTCGAAACTCTTTTGTCCGCCGCAGGTGAGATCTCTGGCCGCATCATTGTTCTTCGAGAAATCACCATGCAAAAAAAGATCGAACGTCGGCTAAATGAAAACCTTGAGTTCAAAGCACGATTGCTTTCCATGATCGCGCACGACCTTTCGGGCTTCCTGCAAACGCAGTCTTATCTATCATCGTCACTCAACAATCAGGCGGGACCAGAGCTTAAGCCACAGACGAAAATCCTCATGGACTCGGCATTCGCCTCAAAAGATTTTATGGCGAATATTTTGCCATGGGTGCGTTCCCAGGAAAATCAGTTCCGGCCCGTCGTGAAACCGTTCGAGATGGGAATTTTGCTAAAGGAACTCATCAACAATTTAGAAAGCCTGTGGCGAGTTCGCGATCTCAAGATCAATCTGACTGAACAAGGGCCCGTGATCGTCGAAGGCGACAGCATCATGATCGAGTCTGTCATTCGAAACATTCTGACCAACGCAATACGTGCCTCTTCGCCCGGTCAGACGATTGATATCGCTCTTGAGCAAATCAAAAAGGCCGATGGCACAAACGAAGTCCTCGTGCGCGTCAAAGATTCCGGGGTTGGGATGTCACCTCGACAGTTGGATTCGATTCGGTCGCCATCGGACAAAATCTTCGAAGACTCAGATCTTCGTTCGAATGGATTTGGCCTCGGCCTGACAATCGCAAAACGATTTGTCGATTTGCATGCCGGCCAACTCGACTTCGTTTCCGAAGAAGGTCGCGGAACTTCAGTTACGCTTACTCTGCCCTCTTGAAAACCAGGCCGCGAGCTCAGCACCCGACCGCACATTGGCCTTGTGAAGGATATTGGCTCTGTGAAATCGAACAGTGGTAAGGGCGCAATTCAGCTTGTCTGCAATTTCAGTTGCATCCGCGTTTTCAACATTAATGATGCTCATTTCCTGATTGCTGAAAGGAACATCCATCGTGTTGATGATGCCGACAAGACGTTCGATATTGTCTTCAGAATCAACAATCAGGAGTGCGTTTGTGCCTGTGTATGCGCTGATCAGGCCATTCCCTGAAACGAGGGGGCTAAGCAATGC
>CAKQVW010000115.1 GCA_934277865.1 uncultured Pseudobdellovibrionaceae bacterium
GCGGACCACCCGGGTCTACCGCGCGACCTCTCGGCGAAACGACGAATCGAACAGGCATTTCAATCGGTCTGCATGAGTGCAGCCGTGCGATGCATTCGATTTGATCAAGGCCAAGAGTTTGCCCCCGATGACTATTACGATGCATTTCACCTTACACCAGAAGGTTCAAAGAAGCTGAGCCTTCTGCTCGCAAACGACTATCTGAAAAATTCCAAACACTAGATATTACCGGTGCCACCACATTTGGTCTCTTCGAGCGAACACTCGGATGACGGCGCTAGACGGATCACGACGTCAGGATCTAATCGACATAGTTTTTCTTGAATCAACTTCGTCCCTGAACAAGTTGGAAATCGAATCTCGCAGCGAAGATCGTCGATGAACTTTACGTCAGAATCTGATGCCAGTGAAAATCGCCACAAGCGCTTTGCGGACTGACAAGCTTTCTCTCCTGCAACTTCCAACACAAATACACCAGTTCGAAAGCGACTGCCGGAGAACATACTGAAACCTATTGGGCTCGGGAAAAAATAAAACGAACCAAAAAAAGAAATCGCAAGTAGGAGATGAGCCAACGCCTTCGACCAAGGCGGGACAAAAAACCTAAGTGGCCGCGACTGCTGATGCCGACCACCGATACGTAGCAAAGCCCATGTTTGTGCGATCAGAAGTACAATCGTGATGCCGATTGATACATACGGCGGACGACCTAGGGACGTGCTGTCAGCCGCTATTCCCGCAAGAAGAAGTGCCGTCATGACAGGACCGACGTACCGAATCCACGGCCGAGTTTCTGGAAGAAGGCTATTTAGCTGCGGCAACAATGCCATAACCAATGGCAAGAGGAAGAAGTAAACAAACAAAACTGGCGGATGGATAATTGCGAGGATTAAAACAAAGTATAGCGCAACGACTCCAAATATGGAGGGACGCACGAGAAGTCCAATCGCAGTCACCAACTCTAAAACAACCGAAGCTTTTGCCAATGTGCCTGCGATGGCCGGAGAGATCAATCCCATTGCCGAGGGCACCCAATACTCAAGATAAGAAACAAAGCTTCCGCCAGATTGAAACTCCACGCCCTCCAAGTAGCTGGAGTTTAGTTTGTGAACTGCGGCTGCCAAGAATATTCCGGCTAGCAACCAGGCCGCTTGGCGGTCGGCCCGAACGCCACTTCTTGAAGTAAGATCATAGGCGTACGCAAAGAGGAAAATAGGTGCGATCGAAAATGCTCCGACGGTTGAATAACTCAATGTGAACTGAAAGATCAGATTCAATATGGAAAGCAGATAGAGATAGCGATCGTCGCGGACTCTAGAAACCCATAGCACAAGAATCGAGGCAGACAGGATCCACCGGGATGTCCGAAAGAACTCGGCTTCTAAAAATCCAAAAAGAGGAATGCCGTCGGATTGAATCGCGAAATTGAACGTTCTATGCAGAACGAATCCAACAATTAGGATTTTTGCCCATTCGAGCATTCTCTCCACTTAATACCTCAGGTAAACGAATGCTCGCCACTGACTGATTCCAAAGGTGACCGTCAGGTAGACGAATGTGAATATCAGTGCAACCGTGGTGATTGCCACGGATTTGGAAATCTCTGGCAATGCCGCATTCGCGTATTTCAACTTCAACGCCGGCATGTAGGTTTCGAAAACAAAGACGATCGCAAGCCCCGCCATGACGACGTAGGCATCCGTTAGCGAAATCATAAGCGGCTTGTACATAACCGGATCGAGAGAATTTAAGAACATTGTTCGCCCCAAAACAGTTATTAGTTCATCGAGGCTTCCTGGAATCATGAACACGGTGCTAAATGCCATTGCCAGCACGCAAAGCGCCCTCTTTAGCCACACCGGGAGTTTGAAGCGAATTCCCCGTTTCCTGAGGAACACGGCTGCCCAGAACAGTGCCAGCCAGTAAAGCGCCCAGACGACCATCTGCCACTTTACTCCGTGCCAAAGACCAACACTCAATAGAACCGCTCCGGAAGCCGCCACCACACTTCTCGTTCGGAGTGCAATGGGATTGTAAACGTTGTCACGTAACCAACTGACGAGCGAAATATGCCATCTTCTCCAAATGTCCTGCACAGATTCGGCCAGATAAGGTCGGTCAAAGTTATCCATAACTTCGATTCCAAAAAGACGAGAAACACCCCTTGCGATATCGATCACGCCGGAGAAATCGCAATAGATCTGCACCAAGCAGAGCCCCATGTAGAACCACATGTCGACACTGGAATAATGGAGAAATGTCTTACTCGAATCGACAGCCAAATCGGATAGCCGGTCCGCTATCACAAGTTTTTTGAAGATTCCGAATGCGATTAACAAGAGCCCTGAGAGAAAAATCTCTTTTGCAAAAGGTCGCCCCGAGAAGAGTTGGCTTCCGAGGTTCCTCCAGCGCTCAATCGGCCCAACAGGAATGATCGGAAAAAAAAGACCAAAGGCAAATCGTCCAGCCGGACCAGGGTCGAAATTCTCTCTTCTGGAATCAAAGTGAAGACCCAAGATCAGAAATGTCGCATAGGACAATCCTACGATACGAAGATCAAATGCCTTCTGCGCAACAAGGGGAGCGATCAGTATCACGCTTATGAGCCAATGCGGAAAGCGCCCAACCATCAACTGGTGAACGGCGATTAAACAAACCGAAGTTGCAAGCGCCATCTGCCACAGCAAGCCGCCAACAAGGAGGCTAACTGAGATCAAGATCCATGGCCTCCAACGGGCTGGAGACATCCAGAAAGTATAGAGACCCAGAATAAAGACGATCGCTGCAGCCACTTCACTCATTTCACATCCACAAAGTGTTCAGCCGCAGCAGGCTGCAAGAGAAATTCGGTGGGGCTAAACTGTTTGCCGTATCCACCTACATTTTTAATCACCACAAGATCTCCGGACTCCAGTCCGTCCATTTGAATCTCTCGCAATAGGATATCCTGGGAATAACAGGTCGAACCCGCGACCGTCGCCCGAATAGCACCAACTTGCTTCTGCCCCGCATCTGCCGTTGTCGACCGGTTCAAAATTGTGAAGGGCAGATTGGACTTCACGACCTGCCCCGCGCCCGTTGCAATCTGGCAGTGTGCGAACCCACCATCTGCGATTCCGTATCGAATTATCCCGCCTTGCGTATGGACATTTTTGCATCGAAGTATCTTGGCTACAAAATATCCCGCCTCTCCCACGAGATATCGTCCGAGCTCAATTGCAAACTTCATTTTTCCAGGTAACGGCGAAGAGTTTCTGTACTTCACACATAGGCCACGCAGCTGAATTGCAAAATGATCAAGATCAAAGGCCGCAGCTCCCAAAGAGTAGGGAATACCTAACCCGCCACCCAAAACCACCCTCATCGATTCACGGGCGAGGTGGGCGTTGCCACTCGCTACAAGCTTGCTCTGGAAAAGTAAAGAAGTCTCAAGTGCAAATTCAAAGTTTCGGATCACATACTCAGCATTCAAGATCTGTGATTGAACGTGGGAATGGGTTCCAATCAGTTGAACCTGCTTCGTCCGTCCCAACGCAGCTAGGAATGCGTCCAATCCAGCTTCATCAATTCCAAACTGTGAAGGCTCTCCGACAATCAACCGCCCCACATGATTCAATCGCTGCTGAGGAAGAAGACGGACGACAATCGAAGCACGCTTCCCGGTACGACGGGCCAGATCATCAATCTCTTGAAGCTCGTCGACGGATTCGACGACGAAAGCTCCAATTTCCACTTCTAGTCCGCGCTTCAGTTCGTTCGGCCGTTTCGCAGGCCCAGTAAAAAAGATCCGTTCCTTTTCGAATCCAGCCTCAAGCGCACGCTCCAACTCGCCAACCGATGCAATGTCGACGGAGAGGCCCTCTTGCATTGCCACTTCTAAAATTTTCCGGTGGGAGTTCGCTTTCGCCGAATAAATGAGTTCTGTTTCTGAATTCAATCTTGTCTGAAGAAGCTGGATGCGGCGACGGAGTGAATCTAGGTCATACAGATAAAACGGGGTCCCCGACGTTTGCTCGATGTCCCGAATGGTGTCTTCAGTCTTTTTTTCCAGCATCTCGCTCCTCCCACATCTTCATCAGAGTCGCGCGATCGACTTTGCGACTGGGTGTTTCCGGAAGGCCTGCCTCTATAAATATCCGGTCAGGAACTTTTGGTGCAGCAAGAATTTTTTTACAGAAGTCGATGAGATCTGATTCTGATACTCGAGACGAATCGACTCCAGATAGGACAACAAATCCTACCAGAGCATTTTGGCGCCCATCAGGCACGGGCCGGCTGAGTACGCAAGCCTGTGCAACACCAGGGCATGTACGAATCGCTTCTTCCACTTCAGAGAGGTGCATGCGATATTCCCATCGTTTAATTTGGTCATCTCGACGACCTATATAGTGATAGTTTCCCTCCGCATCTTGCGTGAAGAAATCTCCACTCCTTACCTTTCGTAGGGGATTGACCGTAGGGTAGTATCCTAGCATCGCCCCCACGCCCTCGTGGACAAGCTCACCCTGACCAGGTCTGTCGATGACGTCTCCGCTGTCATCAACGAGACACAGATGCACATTCGAGACAGGGGTCCCGTGGGTGACACGAATCTCCGAACCAGGGGTATCCTTTTGAATCAACGAACGAAAGGTTTCTGTCTGGCCGTATGTTCGATAAATCGATGATCGCGGAAACTTTTTTTGTAAACGCTGTATATCTGAGACAGCCAGCGTACCACCTGAGATCGTCAAGTATCGCACCGCCGAGAAGATTTCCTCGCCCTCGTTGTTTCTCAGAAAGCTGAGCCACATCATTGGTGCTCCGGAAATTCCAGTGACTCTTTCCTCTCTCAGATTTTTTCGAAACCTTTCAGATGACGGATGCCCCTGAACGATCAAACTGCATCCACTGACGAAACTCGAAAGCACTTGATTGAATCCAACATCATGTGAGATCGGCAGGATGTTTAGCACTACTTCATTTGCTGAAATTCCGAACTCTGAAATTTCGGATTCGGCCCTGGCCAGAAGATCTTGGCGTTCGATCATCACAAGCTTTGGTTGCGAAGTCGACCCAGAGGTCATCAACAGCCAGCCACAGGTCTCTGGAATATGATGGCGCGAGCCCTCCAGCTTCGGCAGTATCAACGGCCTTCCAAGAATTGGATCCGCGTCAAACACATCCAACATTGTCGCCTGCGCCTCGTCGTATCCGAGGTCACGAAACAGATCTGAGAAACCAACCAGATCCGCCTCGTGGATCAGTAAATTATGACGACCCAGAACAGCTCCAAGACGCGGCAATGTTGTCGCGATTTGTGTTCGCTCAATCGCCATCCCTTGACCATCGCTACATAGCGTCCACCAAACGCCTATCACTGTCTGGGCATTTCTCTGGCCTGCAATCACAAGCGGGATTGCCCAGTCGATCGGAATTGTCGCGAGATTGTGAAGAATCGACTCTAGATCCTTCCAGCTAAAATCAGAATGATCGTCTTTAATCGCTCGGCGTTTTCTCGAACTCGCCGCGTGCTGCTTCAGCGCCGATTGCCATCTATTCATGTTCTTCTCGACTGAACAAATGCCTCTATAGATTTAAGCGTTCCGAAATTCGCGTCGTTGAGGTCCTGAGGCTCGACTGAAATGCCGTATTTTTTCTCGAGGTAATTGACCAGATTGAATATTCCTATCGAGTCTAACGCACCTGATTCGACCAATGGAAACTCATCGGCGATTTCTTTTGGAAGTAGTCCCCGATAAATGGGATCCCCCATCAAGAATGCACGGACCTCGTTTCGAATATCCATCGCTTTGCGCCTCCGGTTCTTCAAGGGTATTGAGTGACAAATGATGTGGCAACACGATTGAATGAAGGCAATGACTCAATCGCGACATGATTTGAATCTCTCCTGGGGCAATTATGATGCAATGTGGCTCCTGCAAGAGTACTTGAAAGAGCTAACTTCCCTAAGCGACCCATCCTCAAACTTTGCTCGCTACGTCGGCCAGACAAAGGGAGTCCTTCTCACGTCACGCAAGACTGCCGATGCTCCCGAAGAAAAAGTGGGCGGGGCAAACATTCAGATTTTTCACGACTACGCACTCATTGATGTGATCTGGATCAGGCCCGAATATCGCTCACAAGGGCTTGGTCGGATGCTGGTGAATGAAGTCGAGCGACACGCCATTGAAATTGGGCTTCGACGATTGCTACTGAGTGCTTTCGAACATCAAAACTCTATCGAATTTTGGAAGAGGCTTGGCTGTGAAGAAGTTGGCCGAGTCCGCGACTATCCCGCTGGGAAGCAGCTGGTTTATCTGCACAAGCGACTAGCCTAAAGTCCGTGGAGTTTTCTAGCGGCGTCCAATTTTAGGCGGAACGCCTTTTCTAAACCTGCTGCCTCTTCTGCTCCTCGCTCGGCGGGACTTCCGAGAGGATCAATCACAGAGGCGCTTCCATCTGAAACAAGACGCCTTAGAGTATTTAACACTCCAAACGCTGTCGCTTCTCTTTCGTATCCCCCCTCGAGGGAGTACATGACTCTTCCTGCACACACTTGATCTGCAATTTTCTGGACGGCATGGACCAGTGCCATCTGATCAGAAACGGTCAACGCCATGCTGCCCTGTGGATCTCTCCAATGAGTGTCGTATCCCATCGAAACAAAGATCATCGCCGGTCTGACCTTTTCAATTGCCGGAACAACAAACTTTTCCATCGCTTCAAGCCAGCTGGCTCCTGTCAGCCCGGGCGGCATCGGAAGATTAAAGTTTCCTCCCCGTCCTGCGCCGTCGCCGATCTTTTCCAGAACCCCAGTATTCGGCCAGTCGTCTTGGTGTAGAGAAACATACGAAACGCCGGGGTCCGCATAGAAGATGTTTTCGGTGCCATCTCCGTGGTGAACATCTAAGTCGAGTATGAGAACCGGTTGGGCAATTGCTTGAGCGGCGTGTTTTGCGGCAAATGCCACGCTATTTACAAAACAATAGCCTCCAGAAAAGTCTCGGCCGGCGTGATGACTCGGCGGACGAATCAAGGCAAAGCCATTGTGCATCTTACCAGTTCCAATAAGCTGTGCTAACTCAGCTGAGCCCACGGCTGCCTTGTAAGCAGCCATTCTGGCATGTGGCCCTCCGTAGGGTGACCATCGCGACTTTGTCAGATAGTCACGTTGGTCAATCTTGTCGCTGACTCGTTTGAGATAACTTTTTTCGTGTACAAGGCTGAGAGTTTCAATCCAATCTGCCTCGTTTTCAAATGTCCTTCCGGATATATCGACTTTCCGGAACTTCATGCCGTCAAAATTGGGAAGCTCTTCATGAATTCGAATGAGTCGACTTGCGCTTTCGGGATGAGAACTTAGATCGTGCAAAAAAAATGATTCATCCTCAAAAAGTCCGGTCTGGCTGGAATCCGCATATTGGAAGGCAGATTCAAAAAAGTCTGACTCTTTGGGCCGAGCTGCCCTATTAAAGAGGCGGCCGACTGCAAAACCCGCGGCTGTCGCCGAAGCCAACCCAACCACCATCTGTCTTCTGTTCAGAGTGAGACGCTTCATGCCGCCTTTAACAGTATTCGACAAATCACTAGTCGGAGAAGGGCGATTTTCACTAACATTCATATTATGGACCAACGATACCCCATTCAAGCCTGGAGGCCGTACTATGACATCGGGATATCTTGGTTCGTGATCGGCGCTTCCTGTTGGCTGACGCTGCTGGTTTCTTGGTGGTTCTACCCGTTAAGCTTTGTGCTCATCGCCAATCGTATTCTGGCGCTTTCTTTGATCTGTCATGAAGGCCTACATCGCACGCTCCACAAAGAAGGAAGGTGGAACGACTTCCTCGGCAGATATCTGTGCGCCTTTCCAACTTTTATTTCATTCTCCAAATATCGACGTCTGCATCTTCTGCATCATTCGGCGATTGGTTCAAATCGGTGGGACCCAGACCGTCACCTCTACGATTTTTATCCAAAACAACCGTTTACGTTTTTTGCCACGTTGGCGGCGCGAGTTCTGACCCTTCGAACAGCTTATGACTTCATTTTGTACTACACGGAAATTCCGGAGCTCCTCCAACGAAAGCGTCTAGGCGACGGAACTCTGTTGGTGCTCTCCCCCCGAAGTGATTTCTTTTCCTTTGCACTCTTCCAAGCTGGCGTCTTTTCAACAGCCGCCTTCTCAGGCTACTTTGCGGAATTTTTGGCGCTTTATCTTGCGCCGGTAATTTTGCTCACCCAACCGTATGTGATGCTGATGGGAGGCCTTCAGCATGGGCCGGTCCGCAGTGGAGATACCGATGTCAGCAGAACCATTTCGGGATCCAAGCTGTACATGTGGCTGTTACTGCCACTTGATATCAACTACCATGCCGAACACCATCTCGATCCAAGTGTCCCGCATTATTGGCTGAAACAGCGGTCACTAGATCTTCAGAAAGAAGGCCATCGGCTTTGGACCGAGCCCTATTGGGCAGCGGTTCGTTCGCTATTTGCTCGATGAATCTAACGCAAGCTTCACCATCTCTCTCCCCAAAACTTCTGCTCCAAGGAGTCTTAGGTGGTCACAATCAATCGTGAATGCCGACATGAGTTTCTCTCTCGGTAAACTTTCGACGAGCCACATTCGGCTCTCATGGACTTCTATTTCGCCGGCATAGTTCGATTAAGCCTGACTGATAGGACGTATAT
>CAKQVW010000116.1 GCA_934277865.1 uncultured Pseudobdellovibrionaceae bacterium
CGAAAAGACCTACACCTGGCACGAGCTTTTAGGGTCAGCCGCCAAACCCACGACTGGCCTTCAGCCCTCTCACGAAGCCGAGTTTTCGATTCTGGAAATTCCCGGTCACACGGCTGGACAAATTGCGATTTGCCTCAAGCAAGCAAACGAGCGACACGTGTTTGTGGGCGACACGCTGTTTTCATTAGGGTGTGGACGCTGCTTAGAGGGAACTCCCGAAGAACTTTTTCACAGCCTGCAAAAGATAAAAGCGCTGCCGCCCGAGTCCCGGCTGCACTTCGGTCACGAGTACACAAAACGCAATCTCGAATTCTGGTATGAGATGCTGAAGCAGCACCCGTCGGATCTCAACGATCTCTTCGATGAGGCTTCGGTTGATGTCCTCAAACAAGAACTAGCATCCGAAGGTTTCACCTCTCGGAAGGCCCCGACAGTCTTGGAGGAACTCAGTAGCAATCCGTTCTTGAAAATAAAAAACGCCACCGAGTTTCGTCGGTGGCGTCAGTATCGAAATCAGTTTTAAAAAACGACTTCTTACTTCTTTGCCGAAGCCAGCAAACCGTTAAGATCCTGAACAAAGCCAGGGATCACGGTGTTTGGTCCCATGGCAAGCAGTGGGGTTCCGCTGAGTTTCATCTTTGTCGCCAAGTCACGAACGTGCTCGAGTTCGGATGTGACGGCGTCGCTTTCCATGTCCTTTTCCCATTTGCCGAGATCAAGTTTAAGCTTCTTGGCAATTGCCTTCATCGAATCCGGAGTTTTCTCTCTGGTGCTGTAAATTTCTTTGTAGAAGTCTTTGTACTTACCTTGCTGATGAGCCGCCAAAGCTGCGCGCGCCGCCAATTCGCTTGTTGGGCTCAAGATTGGGAAGTTCTTGTAGACGATCGTCACTTCTGACGATTTCTCTTTCAAAACTTGTTCGATCACTTCGCTCTGTTTCACGCAGTAGCCGCAGTTGAAATCAAAGAAGTACGCGATCTTCACAGGCCCAGTGCCTGCAGTCGGGCTCGAAGAATGTTCGAAGAGTTCGCTCTTGTAGGTCGTCGCCATTTCTGGCTTTGGTTGGTTGTCTTCACGTTGTTTGCGTGTGAAAGCCTCAACCGACTTCAGAATTGCTTCGGGGTTCTTTTCGACCCAGTCCGCGATCTGTTTGTCTGAAGGCGCACAGGCCGCCGTCGTCAAAGCCATCGCTGCCACTGCCACGGCTCGAGCAGCATTGAATTTCATGGATCGAATCATCACTTAAGTCCCCTCTTTTACGTTGGATCGCGCTGGATCACGTTTGGTTTCGTCAATCGACTCCATTATTGTCGACACAGGTCTTACCGGTTGTCACGCCAGGCTTATCGCGAAAAGACATTATGTATCACTTCTGAGGCGGGGGATACTTGATCGCATTTTTTTGAATTTTGCGGCGCAGAGCCTGGCCCAGATCGACGTCATAACGCTGCGCAATCCGAAGCAGGAAAAACAGCACGTCCGCCAGTTCGTCCTCGAGGTTCTCCCGCCCGCTGGCGGTCTTGGCATAGGCGTCGGACTCTTGGTCATTGAGAAACCGATACGGCTCGACAAGCTCGGCCGCCTCAGTCACCGCGCCGATCGCCAAATTTTTGAGGGAGTGGTAGGAGTCCCAGTTGCGTGCTTCGCAGAATTCGCGCACGAGACCGATGAGTTCCGACAGCTTGGCAGTATTCGCATTTGTAGGGCTTGAACCTGAAGTCATGCTTCAGGTATCTAGCCCGACTTCAATTGGTCATCAACCAGCGATCCAAATCCTGCAAATCCTCTGGGCGTTCGGCCGCCGTCAACAACAGTGCCAATCGGTCCAGTCGATTCAAAGCGTCCGCCGTCGAAAGGTTCGACGAACGCAACAGCGCGCGCCAAAGCAGGAACTCCATTTTCGACACCTTAGCTTCTTCGATTTCATTTTCGGGAATCGGATCAGTAACGGGATCAATCAAGCTCGACCGCATCAAGTCCGACCACGCCACTTTTATACCTGGGAGCACCGTTTGGTTGCGAAAAAACTCAAGCCAACCCAGAACCAAACGAACACGCTCTGTAACGACCGGTTCTTTGGCAAAAGCGGCAAGCGAGTCAGCATTGGACGCAGACGCTGGCGCCAAGGCCGGTGTTGTGGCCGGTGTTGTGGACGGCGCTGTGGACGGCGCTGTGGACGGCGCTGCGGGCACTTCCACGATTGTCGAATCGAGAGACGCCTCACCCGGAATCGATGAGCCTCCCGAAAGGACCACAACAGCCGTTTCGTCAGGTGCATGCTCGCTTGGTTGCAACCGCGCACCACGTGGGCCGCAAGCCGTCAAAAACAACACGGCCAGAAGGCTCAACATAGAGAGAGTCGAGAGCCAAAGGTCTCGACGGTTTTTCGCATTTTCTACTGCGCGAGTGCCGTTTCTCGGCGCTCCCGCGGCTTGATCAAAATACAGGGCTGAAGACTCGCCCGACAGTTTCTGCGACGTACTTTCCGCTACTTGCGCGAACTCAAGATGAAAACTCTTTTTGAAGCTCAACATTTTTTCTACCACCGAACAGCCCGACTCCCCATGAGCCGCGGCTTCCTCCGATAGTCATAGCGACTTTCACGCCAAGTACTTGGCTGAGTACTTAGACGGGCGCTTCACCAGTCCGTTCAGAATACTTTGTATCAACGGAGCTTCTGCACAAGCGTCGGAACCCATTTGGCCAAGAGGCTTTGCGAGCCCGCCGCCAGAAAACCCGGGTTGAGCCACGCCGGCTTCCCATACGGCATCGGCCGCACTGGCAGCGCGATCGGCACGATCCCGCCACCCGAGACCTCCAGCAGCACCTGCCCGGCGGCCGTGTCCCATTCGGCCGTCGGGCCAAAACGAGGATAGACGTCAAACGAACCTTCGGCGATCAGGGCAAACTTCAACGCCGACCCCATACGCTCGACGGTCTCTGTGCCCCAAAACCGATAAAGCTCCTGCAGGCGATGAGACGGAATCGAACGACTCCCCAACACCCGAAGCTCCCCGTCAGCCCGCCGGGGACGTGGATCACTCTCACGTGGCAACTTGGCCGGCTGGCCTCGAACCCACTTCTGCAAGTTTCCAAAACGAACCGCACCCCAAGTTCGCTCTCCGCTGGGGTCGTGAATCACACCGAGATAAGGATGTGCAAAACCACCGGCGGCCTCGCGCTCTTCCGGAAGCAGCTTTCGCATCAGCGCCAACGCCACGGCAAACGTCTTTTCACCCGCTAAAAAATCGCGTGTGCCATCCAGAGGATCGACGATCCAGAAAAAACCGTCGGCCTCGATGTGCTCGAGAGCAAGTGGCCCATCCGGGTCTTCTTCCGAGACGATGGGAAATGCGGCAAGCTTCGCCAGATCGCGAGCAAGCGAATCATGCGCCAGGAGATCGATCGCAGATACCGGACTACCATCGCCTTTTTCTTCGCGCGTGGTGAGAATGTCCTTCAGTCCTCTTGTTTGAACAGCTTGGCAAATTAATCGCCCCGCGTTCTCTGCAGCGAGCCGTGCTCCATGAAGGAGATCAGCTTCGTGAGAGCCGACCGACTGCAATCGGGTCTGCATAAGTGTCTGCAAGTGGGCTTGCGAACGTGCGGCGGGATCCATCTCTCCATTGCACCCGAATTTACGACGACCTGTCACCCGTGATCCGAATTTGGACCGGCATTTCATGCACCGAAGGCCTTCCAAATTGCATGACGAATACAAGACGAGCCAATCTCTGAAACGAACAAACGACGAACAAACAAGAAGGAGATTTGCATGAAAGCCCATGATTCGGAATTTCCCATGTCACGCACATCGCTGACCACGGCCGCGACGGCGGCCCTCGTCGCGCTGGCTTTGGGCCTAAGCGCTTGCGCCTCTAGCCAAGGGTTTCACCGAGAGTCTTTGCGGGATCCGACACAAGGTCCACCCAATCAGCCAAGCATCGAAAACGAGGCGATTGCCAAAGCGCTGGCAAAACGCCCGCAGTTGCCAAAACCCTTTCGGGTCGCGGTGCATTTTAAGTCCACACCACGCCTCTCCGACTTGCGCTGGAAGGACTCCGATCGCGAGCTGTTTCGCCGCTTGGCCAACAACCTCGCTCCCTCTGACGAAATCTCCGCCATCTTCCCTCTAGCCAAAGCCCTGGTGCGAGGCGAGGAGCTGGAAGACCTACGCCTGGCGGCTGCGGACCAGGGGGCCGATGCCCTCTTGGTGGTATCCGCCAATGCCGAAGTCGAACGCGCCGCCAACGCACTCAGCTGGACGTATCTGGCTCTGGTCACCGCGCTGTTTGTTCCGGGGACGACGTCTGAAGCCCTCGTGCTTTCGCAAGCGAGCCTCTGGGACGTGCGAAACGGCTTTCTCTATATGTCGGCGGAGGCCGAACACTTGGAGGCCGAGACCGCGCCGCTAGCTCTGCTGGATGACAAAGAGCTTGTGGAAAAAACCAAGCGCCTCAGCTTGGAAAAGCTCTCGGCGGAGGTTGAAACCCAGATGCAGGGCCTTATCGGCCACCCAAAGACTACCAAATCTATGTGATTCCAAATATTTAGAAGACACTTGCCTGTGCAGCAGGCAGATCCGGAGATTTTGCAGCCATGCCGCCTCGAATCACTTCCCATCGAGCGGCGAAATGTGGTAAGCATGCGAGTTCGTTTTTCATTTTCTGAGGAGTAAGGTCCGATGGCAAAAAAGGGCAAAGTTCGAATCATCACGCTGGAATGCACAGAAGCCCGCAAAGAGGGTAAGTCGCCTTCGCGTTACACAACGAAGAAGAACACTCAGACTCACCCAGAGCGTCTGGAAAAAAAGAAGTACAACGCCGCTCTGAAGCGTCACACACTTCACCGCGAATTGAAGTAAGACCGATTCGGTACTGATCAATTCAGTAACGAGCATTTCGGTTTTGATCTGTGCGCGATCGCCCGAGTCGAAAGATTCGGGCGCACGTGTTTTGGCGCACGCAAATATTTTGACCCTCAGCCAAAAGCTGGACTGCCAGACTCTCGGCGAGGGCGATAAGCTTCCGTTCATGGCAGCTTCTGGTATCGAACAAATCTTTGAGATGATGGTGAAGCAGGGCGCATCCGACCTGCATATTTCGTCCACCTACCCGCCGTTTCTCCGCCTGCATGGGCACATGATCCGACTGAACATGCCTCCCCTGTCGCCGCAAGCCGCCGAAAAGCTGGTCTATGCGACGATGACGGACGAGCAGATCAAGACGTTCAAACGCAAACTTGAACTCGACTGGAGCTACAAGATTGAAGGCGTCGGACGTTTTCGCGCCAACGCCTTCATTCAGTACGGTGGCATCGGCGCCGTCTACCGTTTTGTTCAAGAACACATTCGCACACTCGAAGAACTGGCGTTGCCGGAATCACTTCGTTTCCTCGCCGACAACGTCCGCGGCCTGGTTCTCGTCACAGGCCCAACCGGATCCGGCAAATCGACGACACTTGCGGCGCTGATCACGCACATCAACAACACCCGCAAAGAACACATCATCACCATCGAAGATCCGATAGAGTACGTGCACAAAGGCAAAAACTGCCTGATCAACCAACGTGAGATTGGTCCACACACCAAGTCGTTTCACGGAGCCCTGCGCGCGGCCCTGCGCGAAGACCCAGATGTGATCATGGTCGGAGAGATGCGCGACTACAAAACGATGTCGCTGGCACTGACGGCCGCCGAAACCGGGCATTTGGTATTTGCGACTCTGCACACCAACAACGCCGCCAAATCAATCGATCGCATCGTCGACTCATTCCCCCCTGAGCAACAGCCGCAGATTCGCGTGATGCTCTCGGAGAGTTTACTGGGGATCGTGGCACAGACGCTCTTACCGCGAGCAGATGTTCCGGGCATGGTTCCCGCGCTGGAAGTGATGATCGCCACTCCTCCGATTCGTAACCTGATCCGCGAAAACAAAACGTTTCAGATTCCATCCATCATGCAAACCAACGCCCGCCACGGCATGATGACTTACGAGACTTCAGTCAAGCTGCTGTTGAACAGCGGTATGATTTCACAAGCCACGGCGACCAACTTCTTGCAACTTTCCGGGATCTAATACACCGGCCAGGACCTCTGTCCTGGCTGCAACCGCCCTTTTTGATCGCGTGAATGAAGTCCCTCAGACATTCTGCCGAACAGTCAGATAGTCATGAGTAAACCGCAAGTTGACGCCGCCGATAGGTGGTTTCTGCAAATCAAAGGACAGATTGTCGGACCGATGCCGGCCGAAAAGATATTGGTGCGCCTATTGAATGGCGAAATCACGGTCATGTCTCGCGTTTCTCAAGACCGAACCAACTGGCGGGCAATCTGTAACACGCCGGTATTTGAAGAACTCATCAATGAACGCATTCGTGCCTATTCCGGTAAAACGGAAATCGTCGGCCAATTTGGTCCCAATCACCACGACGACACACCGTTTGAAACTAGCGAAGTCAATTTCAGCATTCTAAAAACTGACCCCGTCGAAGGTATCAGCGAGCAGCTGGATCACGCTCGACAGCTTGAAGAGCTCACGGCCAATATCCAAAAGCTCAATCACTTGCGAAAAGAAATCATCCAAAACAAACGCACCGTCACCGTCGAAAAAGACGGCGACGACGAGGACGACCATCCCGAAGATCAGAACGTCTTCATCCCGAAAGCAAAAAAGTCGACGGGATTGACGCAATTTTTTGCGCGACTCAAATCGGGAGACGTACAAAGCCGAAGGCTGGCAATTGGCAGTCTGGTGCTGATCGTCGGCGGATTGGCTTCGTCGCTCGTCTACTATGGCATCGAAAGCTACACGTCCCAACAAGAGGTAACCCAAGCAGCCACCAATCCGGATCCTGGTTATGCGGACGCGGCCGCGCAGCTCGACAAAGAAAAAGGTCTGACGCCACCCAACCCAGAAGAACTGCTTCAGCTAGCAGACGAACACCTCAAAGGCAAACGCCCCAGGGAAAGCCAAGCGCTTTCACGCCAAGTGCTGAACATGAACGTCAACAAAGAAGTCCAAGCAAAGGCCCACGCGCTTGTGGCAGCGGCAGCTCTGCAAATGGGAGAAACGGAAGTTGCGATCTCCGAATACGCACGTGCGATCGAAGTGCACGAGATGCATTCGTCGCTTCACAATCTCGGCGTACTTCAGCTAAAGGCCGGCAAAGCGGCCGAAGCCGAACGTTATCTCATCAAGGCTGTGCAAGTGGCAGCTCCGCATTCTGCCCCACGTTCCATCAGCCTACTCGCCCTCTTTGAAGCGGCCCGCACCATCGATGAGTCCGCAACAAACGCATCTGAAGCCAACCATCTTAGCGCCGTTTCGCCATTTATCGAAGACGAACTCAAGGCGGCCCCGGCTCTTCGCCCGCGCCTGCTCTTGGCTCGGCTGTATATCGAACACGTTAAGGCCACACGCATGAATCTGCTTCCGAGTGCACAACCAGGTTTTCAGCTGGCCGCTGTCGACTTCGTCGATCACCCGTTGGATCTCACCGCCCAGGACGACACTCTCCTCGACGGCCAACTCGACGAGCAGTTTTCAAGCTGGCAGGGACTGGTGCATCGCTGCGCGGGCATCTATAAACAGCCGCCGGTGAACTCGTTCACCGCTGCGATCTACGCAGCCTGCTTGTCGCGAAGCCACGGCGCTGTAAGCGCTTTGCCCTTTGCGAAATACGCAAGCGAGCTCAATGCCAATGACCCGATCTTTGGTGGACTCTACGCCGCTCTGCTGGTGCAAACCAAAAACCAAGAGGCTGCCAAAGCACTTTTGGCAGCACACCCCGAGTTCGCCGATCTCTCCAAGCAGGCCAAGCTCATCGCTTCGGAACTTCGCAATTCAGAACCGGCCAACCCAGAGCCGGCCAACCCAGAGCCGGCCAGCGACGAGCGCCAGCCAGCGACCGCCGATTAGCGGCGAGCCGCGACGTACTTCGAGAAAAATCCAGAGCCGGTTTCTTCCACGACAAGACCGGCCTCTTCAAGAAGCGATGCCATTTGGTTTTCAATGTAGTTCTTGTAAAAGGGCTCGTGGTACTCGATCGGAAATTGCTCGAGAGCGCGGTCAAACACCGGAACGTCCCCCATCTGCAAACTGTCGACGAGACCATAAAAGCCTCCGGCCTTCAGCAGACGAATCCCTTCCTTCAAGACAGACTTACGAACCTCCATCGGGAGTTCGTGAAAAAGAAAAACCGAATAGATCGCATCAAACGTCGAATCAGCAAACGGAAGCTTCTCGGCATCCGCTTCAAGAAAATCGTGCCGCGAGAATTCGCGAAGTGAAACCTGCGCACGCTTGAGATAGGGGCCCGAAAGATCCACGGCCGTGATCTTTGCCTTGGGAAATGCCATTCGAACAAATTTCGTCGCACGCCCGGTGCCAGCGCCTAGCTCCAAAAAGTGCAAGCCCTCGCCGTCCGCCTTGGCTCCTTGAGATTCAAAATGCCGCTTCATCGGCGCTATGATCAAACGCCTCATCGCATCCGCCGCGCCAGCAAAAAGCACTTCCACTTGATGCTCGTAGAGGTCGGCCGACAATTTTGAAAGATAGCCGTCAGGCTGAAAGTGAAAGTTCCTGCGATAGTACTCTGGCATCTCCGCCAAGGCTTCTGTTGCGTGA
>CAKQVW010000117.1 GCA_934277865.1 uncultured Pseudobdellovibrionaceae bacterium
CGTGCCAAGCATCCAAAACGGCAGCCCGATTTAACAAAGCCGCAAGATTCTATTTTCAGCGTGGCCTACTATTTAAAAGATCATGGATGGAAGAATGTCGACCGCGAGAAGCAGTTGCAGGCGCTTTATAAATACAATAACAGTTGGGACTACGCGAAAGCCATTTTGGAACTCGGGGGACGGGTTTCAGAACAGCGGATCGCCTTAGAAGGTGGGTCACAAACTCGACGCACAAAGGACAGCCAGCCGCTATGATTCATGCGCAATACTCGATTGATCCCAGTGTTCGTTTCCAATGGCCGACGCAAGAACCGTTTTTATTTTGCGTTCACCATCTCGATAATTATCCGAAAATGCACGCCAAATACGGCCCCGACCCCGCCCTGCTAAAGGGGCGCAACATGGGGCAGGACTTTGAGGGTAAAGACGGATTTCGCATGTACCACGGTGAGGTTGTGCCGGGATTTCCGGTGCATCCGCACAGAGGCTTCGAAACGGTGACGATTGTCCGTCGCGGTTATGTGGACCACGCAGATTCCATGCAAGCTGCGGGTCGCTATGGCGAAGGAGACGTTCAGTGGATGACGGCAGGTGCGGGTGTGCAACACTCCGAGATGTTTCCACTCCTCAAAAAGTCCGAACCCAACCCCGTTGAGCTTTTTCAGATTTGGCTCAATCTGCCGAAGAAGAGCAAGTTGGCAAAACCACACTTCACGATGTTCTGGTCAGAAAAACTTCCACGTTGGAAAAGTGCGGACGGTAAAGTCGTCGTCGATGTGATCAGTGGTGAAGTGGGAGGCGTACGAGCTTTAGCTCCACCACCAGACAGCTGGGCCGCTGAAAAAGAAAACGATGTTCATATTCTTCTCTTAAAGATTCAGCCGGGTGGAGAATGGAAGTTTCCAGCGGGACGAGATGGTGCGAAGCGTACACTGTACTTTTTTGGGGGCGATGGACTTTCCATTCAGGCAGATGGCCGTGATTCACTCGCGCTGCCTCCTCGAACTGCCACCGAGTTGGACGCCAATGTTTCGATCACTCTAAAAAGTGAGGCAGCTAGCAACGACCTAATTGAAGTTTTGGTTTTGCAGGCGATGCCAATCGGAGAACCGGTTGTGCAGTACGGGCCGTTTGTCATGAACACGCGCGAGGAAATCGTCGCGACGATTCACGATTACCAGAATACGCAGTTTGGTGGATGGACCTGGCCGAGTGCTGACCCCGTACACGGGGACGTCATCGAACGATTCGCCAGGTTCCCAGATGGTCGTATAGAGAAGCCATGATATGCGGCCTCGCCCTTGGTCTAGGATGATTGCCAGATAGCAAATTGAGAGTAGCATCGAGGGTGATTGCAGCTCACTCGTGAGACTCGTAAACAGCCGGCTATGCATCCGTGCCAAAAGTGTGGCGCTTGTTGTGCCTTTTTCCGGGTGTCTTTCTATTGGCGCGAAGGTGAGTCCAAAGAACACGTTCCTGCTGTACCGCGAGAGTTTTGGGAAGAAGATCCAAATGCGCTTTATAGAACTATGCGAGGAACAAGCGTCAAGCATCATCCAAAGTGTGCAGCGTTAAAGGGTACGATCGGCGTGAACGTGGGATGTGCGATCTATCCGATGCGCTCGTCGGCCTGTCGGAATTTTGCGGCCTCTTACGAAAGCGGATTGCGCAATCTGCGCTGTGACGAAGCTCGAGCCGCTCACGGACTGCGGCCGCTGACAAAAGAAGACTGGCGAAATTTTAGAGCGTCACTTCAAGAAGCTTAAAATGCTCCGCCAGATTGTTTTCCGGGAATGTAATAGCTTGGTAATAGGAAACGAAAGATCCGAGCAATCTTGCGAGCTTCTTCGAGCTTTGCTTGGCTTTCAGCGGCCATGGTTTTGAGGTCTGCGCCGAAGGCTTCTTCAATAAAGCGTTCGCTTGCAGCTTGGCGATCCGCATCCTTGGCAAAAAGGTTGTGAATTTTTGTAAGCTCTCCGCAGTCCAGCCAGAAGCCAGCGCAACTTGGGCATTGATCGACTTCGACCTGTCGTTTGGTGCTATAAAAGTGACGCATCATCACTACGGTTTCGCACTTCGGGCAATTGCGGCGTTCGGCGTGTTTGGCTTCGGCCTTTTTAGAAGCGTCCAGGGACTTCAGAAAACTTTCCGGCATCTCATGTTTTTCATCGAGTTTTTTGAACTCGAATTGATCAAACCAGATTCCGGCGCAACCACCGTCGCAAACATCGAGCTGGATTCCGTTTACGGATTTCGTAGTCGTTTTGTTGCTGCATGCTGGACATTTCATAGAGTTCATCATCCATGCTGAATGGTCTTCGTGCAATCTCAAGCAGCAAGCAAAATAGTTTCGAAAATTCTTTTTTTGGCATCGAATTGAAAATTGCTGAGTCCAATCCCGTGCTTCGCGCTTGTTCAAATTGAGATGTTGCGTTTTTCTCCGCCTATATGACTTAAGGCCGGCTGAGATTTGCCGATCAGTTAAATAGCCTGGCGTTGTAGCCTCGCTCGAAGAGCGGGACAGCGGTAAGAGGTTCGAAACTCGTCGCAGGCTAAATATAAGGGGGCCGTGTGCGGAGAAAAAGCCAATTGTACCCGTTGCTAGAACTCAAGGCGTTGTGCGAGCGTGGGCCACCCTAACAACCGAATCTCGATCCATAAATTGGCATAACTAGCGCCGGGAATCAGCCCGGCGTTGGTGTTTTTGTGGCGAAGCAATTGAAGCTACTTGTGCGGCGGCGATGACCGCATTTGAAAGTGTTCCCAAATCGCGCGCGCCGTTGGTCCAATCGGACGATTTTTTGGGCGCAATAAACAGAGCTCAAGCGTGACCTCGGGGCAAAGTGTTTTGTCGACTTGGGTGAGTTCGCGGTTTTTTCTTAGCTCAGTCTTTGAGATGCGCCCCCAGCCTAGGCCCTCTTCGATGAGTCGGAGTTTTGTAAAGTGGTCTGGCGCAAAGATCTTGTGGCTCGTTTCCAGAAGTTTGGAACTTGGCAGGAAGTCTTCCGTTTGAGCGGCGGCGATCACAATTTGTGGAAGCGTGATGAGACTTCTAGACCGCGTGCGCACGGCGGTTTTGCGTATAGCCCCGACCAAAACAACTTCCTCAAGGGTGACACTTTCCACCCCCGCATGCCGATGGGCCTTCGGCGCGATGGCGAGATCGAGTTCGCCCTTAAGCAGACGATCGTGACTTTCATGGAGAATAGACTTTTCCAAGACGAGATTCACTGCATGAGTCGGCTTCGCACATGTTTCGGTGATATGGCGAAGGTGGCGCATGGAGATCAGAGGATCGACAGAGATTTTTATTTCGGGTTCGATGGATTGTTGCCCGAGCTCGATGCCAACCCGTTTTGCGTAACGTGCGGCCTCCAGTGTCTTTTTGGCAAATGTTAAAAAAGCTTCTCCCGAGGAAGTCAGCTGAGGCCGGTAAGCCGTGCGGTCAAAGATTGTGAGACCGAGCTCTTCTTCCAGGTTTTTAATTGAGATACTCAGCGCAGGTTGAGACTTTGCCAGCTTCTCAGCTGCCGCCCGAAAACTTCCCATCTCAACCACGGTTTGAAGGGCCTCCAATTGATCCAAAGTCATGTCGCTGTTCCTCCGTCTAAACGATATATAAAACCTATCATTTTGATAAAATAATAAAAGTTTTATCTATCGTTTACTGGGCGTATCTTGGAACTCAACAAAGGAGGTCACAAGATGATCCAAGTACGTAAATCCGCAGAACGTGGCCATGTTGAACACACCTGGCTCGATTCCAAGCACAGCTTTTCCTTCGGGTACTACTACGATCCAGCACATATGGGGTTCGGCGTCCTTCGCGTTATCAACGAGGATAAAATCAAAGGTGGGACGGGGTTTGACACCCACCCGCATCGAGACATGGAGATCATCTCCTACCTCGTGGATGGAGCCTTGGAGCACAAAGATTCTATGGGAAACACGGCGGTGATACGTCCCGGCGAAGTTCAGCGCATGAGCGCGGGAACCGGGGTGAAACATTCCGAGTACAATCATTTCAAGGATCAGGATGCTCATCTCATCCAAATTTGGATTCTTCCAGAGAAGTTGGGGATCGCGCCCGGATACGAACAAAAGTCGTTTGTCTCGGACTTCGCAAACGGCGACTTGGTGCTCGTCGCTTCGAAGGCTGGAAGAAAACGTTCGGTGTCGATGAATCAAGACGTCGACATGTATGCCGCAAAATCCGAGACTGGCGGGCAGACGAGTCTAAAGACACAAGGTGAGCGTCGCTTCTGGGTGCAGGTGTTAAGGGGCAAAGTGGACGTCAATGGAGTTGGACTCGAGGCAGGGGATGGAGCTGGTCTCTCCGAAATCACGTCCATCGACCTGCGATGGGACAAGGGTAGTGAATTCCTCTTGTTTGATCTTCCTTAACCAAATCCAAAGGAATTGAAGCCGTCTATGCAATCGTGTGGACGGCTCGTGGCGAGAGTCATTGGCAGTTTTTTGGCCTGTTGCTGAGCAGAGCCTTTTCCTCTACATTGATCCCCTAAATGAACTTCTTCCGTTTCGGATTTCGGCAAATGCTTCCTGTGATGACAGGTGTGATCCCGTTTGGGGCTGTGATGGGAACATCCGCCCACGAGGCGGGGCTCTCAGTCTGGCACTCGGCATGGATGAACATTTTTGTTTTTGCAGGGGCCTCACAGCTGGCCGCTGTTGATCTGATGACGAAACACACATCGCTGTTTGTCGTGGTTGCGACGGGGCTTGTGATCAACCTTCGTTTTGTTTTGTATAGCGCAGCGTTTTCGCCGTTTGTCCGTGAGGCCACCTGGGGAACTAAGATCCTCAGTGCGTATATGCTGACTGACCAAAGCTATGCAGTCATGTCGGCTAATGAATCCCACTTTCGCAGCAGGCAAGACGCTGTGACATTCTATTTCGGTGCCTGTGTTTGCATGGCGCTCACCTGGCATCTTTCTGTCCTGGCCGGATATCACTTCGGGAATTTCTCTCCTCGTGAATGGGCGCTCGATTATGCGGTGCCATTGAGCTTCGTTGTGTTGGTGATCCCGACACTGAAGTCATGGAAACACCGACTTGTCGCCGTGTTGTCCGGTGTTTTCGGCATCGTGTTTCGCGAACTGCCACTGAACAGTGGGCTTCTTGTTGCGGCATTTTGTGCGATGGCCGTTGCCATTCTCCTGATGCGAAGCTCTCGGTCTCGCCAAGACGTACGAGGTGTGTCGTGATTGAGACTGGCTACTTCTGGAGTGCGGTTGCTTTGTTGGCAGTTGGCACGTTGCTTATTCGATTCTCGATCATCGCCGTCTCAGATCGCTTCGAGATCACAGAGCGCCATCGTGAGGTCTTCTCCTATATCCCGGCCGCCATCATTCCTGCGATCGTGGTCCCGATGGTGTTCTTTCACAAAGGCAGTGTCGAGTGGCTAGCGGGAAAGGAACGACTTTTTGTCGTGGTACTTGCGGCGGTCGTCTGCTGGTTCACGCGCAACATGCTGGCGACAATCATCTTTGGCCTCTTGGCGCTTTATCTGCTCACCCACGTCATTTGATGTGAGTGAGCCGCTTTTTATTTTACTGTATCCTGTGAGGTGCCGGAGGGCCTGCCTGAAGCTCCACCATGGCGCGGACTTTCCAATCGTGGTCCAATGTCGCAGATCCGTTTGGCAGGAGCTTTGGGGCTGCAATTCATGGCCTTTCGGAGTCGTTCGTTTGCGAAGATCGCCGAGGAAAAGCGTGTCTCGTTTTCAACGTGAAACTTGCGATTGAGTTCGTCGGCCTTGGGAGTTCGACAGATGAAGTCGACCATCGCCGCCACTGGCTGAAGATTGTCTTCAGGAGTTTGTGCATTTAACGGATGGTCTTCCAGGTAACGAGCTGCGACCTCGGATCCAAACCAATCTTGAATTCCGGAATCCACTCGGGAGTTGGTCTGTTCAGGAAAACACTCGCGGTAGTCCGTCACATTTTTCTTGGCCCACTCAATATTTTTATCGTCCTTCAGTGCCTCTGCGAGCTTGGATGATGGTATGGGAAGATCTGGGTTTTTGCTCTGGTGCGAGCGCGCGATTTCGTTGTCGACAAATTTTTTCAGTTCGGGCTTGGAAAAGTCGAGGCCTTGAGAGCCATCGGGGTATCCACCTTGAATCAGGCAGCTTCGCAAACGGGAATTAAATGGATGTTTGTCCGCAGGGATTCTGTCCCAAACCAGTTTCTTTTTCGAATCGACATACTTAACCACGCCAGTTGCGCAGTGGCCGAGACCTCGGCCGATGAAGGCTGCCATTGACCATACTATAGCTGAGCTCGGGTAGCCGGCCATCTCGGGGCACATCACAAGCGTGTGGTGCTGAGGGCTAAAACCGAAGCGGGAACCTGAACGACAGACCTCACGTTCTTCAGCCGTGCGAAATTCGCTGAGCTTCATCGTCTTAATTCGTTCAAAGAGATTTTTCTCTTCCTCTGACAGTTGGTCGTAACCGCACCCTGGAGGATGGCATCTTGCGCGTACTTTTTTGTTTGCACGAAGAGCTTTTGCAGACGCTGCATTTTCCCCCAAGGCAGGTTCAGTGCACCGCTTTCGGTTGTTTCAAGCGAATCGCCGGAAATCGAATCCGCCGACGGCATCGATTCGCCATTGCTGAACTTATAGGGGATCCGGCTACGCAGCTGAGTTTTTTCTTTCGCCTTTACGGATTCACAGAAGTCTGTGAGTGTTTTGACGTCGCAATCGACAGTTGGAATTTCCGCCTCTGCAGCCTGGCTCAGTGGGAAGGTGCTGATGAGCGGTGCGGGAATAAGGCTCGTTACCAGTTTCAGAAACGGCATTCGATCTCCTATTGCCTGAATGAGAAGGCGGTCGATCATAATATTTATTCGGATTAATTTAAGTTCTTCTAAATCTCAAGATGGTGGGTCCCGGTGGAGGCTGCACTGACAAAAGTTTTGTCAGTTTCAGCGGTTTTTCCTCGATTGCTACGCAGCATAATCCCGATCCTCCAATCTCTTGCTGGTGATTGTCAGGATTCGAAGACAATCCGTCTAGTTTCTCTTGGGCGATGAAGGTCGAGTCTCGTTTGTGCCGATAAACTTTCGGACCTTTTGTCCTGGATTTTTATATCGGACTTTTATCGCGGAGGCGCACATGAAATCTCACCTCATCGGCTTGTTGGTGACCTTGGGGCTTGTGACGGCCTGTAGTCCAGTGGCGTTTGATCATGTGAAATCAGAAGCCCCAAGTGCCCAAGTGGTGACTCCTCCGCCTGGCGCGGCTCCGGATTGGGATCTGGATCTCGACCCGACGCCAACCCCAGCGCCAACACCAACCCCAGTTCCGACGCCGGCTCCAACCCCAGCGCCAACACCGGTTCCAACACCGGTGCCGCCTGCCGCGACCTTTAATCGTGGAGCCTGCGCCGCTGATTCCAGCACACGTCTACTTAGTTGTATGAACTGTGAGATTCCTCCGGTCGTTGTGGAGCCGCAGTTTTCACGTAAAGGACAGGCGCTTTTCGATATCATGACCAACGGCTGCCAAATTCGAAACGCGAGCGATCCTGTTGGCTATCAACCGCCATCACGTGCGGAATTGCTTCGCCGCTTAAATCGTCTCTCGCCGACGCTCTATCCGGATTCTCCAATGACGGCTCAGCAAGTCGCGACGATCCACGCTCTGCAAAATGACCCAGCCACCTTGAACAAGTTTTTTGGCGGGATTTGGTACTCGGGTGTTACGGCGCCGACGATTGCTTTTGAAACCTACTTTGGTATTGAAACGATCGAAGCACGTTATGCGCTTTGCTACGGAAGCGGAGAGGGGGCATCCGTGACCTTCAATCGTTTCAATTCGACCCTGCTTCGTTCCAAGCAGTGGGTGGATTGTCAGTATGGACCAGATCCTTTTAACTGTCCGGAGCGTCCGGAGTATGTCGTCGCGAACACGTATCGAACGCAGCTGCGTCGCGCGATGAACGAGTCCATCAACAACCCCTACGTCGCGCCTCCTAGTCAGCGTCCACAGACATGTGATTGGGAAAAGTACGAAGGTCCGTATGACAACGTTGCAGACACGCACATTCGCAACTGGCTTGCCAACGGCTTCAAGGTGGGCGCTGAACATTCGATGATGTGTTCCGTCGTGACGGCTCCGCTCACTGGTATCATCGGAAACGTTTCGCTCGCTGCCTATCGTTGTCGTTAGGTCCAGAACTCGGGATCTCGAATCTCACAAGCTTTTACATCGCCTCATGACTTGAGGAAAATACGGCTTGTCAGTTTGAATCCCGAAGGAGACCTAAATTTCATGTCACGAGTACGAACTGCGAAGATCCTATCCGTCACACTTTTGCTTGCCTCACTCTCTGGTTGCGGGACCGGTGGTACAGATTGGGCCGATGAAAAGGCCTCATTGAGCGCACATAACACACCGAAGTCTTGGGTGAGAATTCCCACAATTGATGATCCATCTGTCAGCGCAAAGGTCGTGATCCTTCGAAAAGGGCAGGAAGTT
>CAKQVW010000118.1 GCA_934277865.1 uncultured Pseudobdellovibrionaceae bacterium
GACACGAATGGTCGACTTTCTTATCAAAAGGAGCTTTGCGACGTGTTGGCGCGCAGAACCATGATCTCTTCACTGCTGCTACTTTCGATACTCACAATCGGAAGTTCCGCTTTCGGCCAAGCGACCGAAAAGCCTCGTCCTGCGCGCGCAGCAACACTTAAGCCGGCCCCTCAACCCGCACGCAAGCCCTATCAAGAACCCGTCGAACAAACGATGAAACGCCTCGACGATTCGCAGACCATTTTAAAGGCCTACGCCGAGCATTTCTCAGAAAACTGGAACTCGTTTGATTCCGACAGCTTGCCGATGATTTTGGAAGGACTGGCAACTGAAACAGTGTTGGCGGAGATCATTCGTTCGGTCTACACGGAATCCCTTCGGCAAGGCTGGAAAACGGCCGATCGCTACAACATCTTTCCCATCCATCAGTCCGCTATGAACTCGCAGTTGAAGGACTCTCTAAAGTTCGATTCTGGCGGAGCGCGTGTTGCGGTTTTTGGCTTACGCATGGGGAAACGTGTTCGCGGCATCATCCTGACTTCGCACTATCAACCGACACTGCCCGGCGAACTCGATCGCCAGTTCCGAAGTAACCAGATTCAAGAATCGCTGATGTCGGCACGAGAAACCTTTAACCAATACGCCGGCGAACTGATCGAACGCATGAAAAGCCGCGACCCCCGAGTCAGTGAGTATCTCCCGTTAAAGAGTGATTCTGAATCATGGGTTTTGGGCTGTGAGAAAGTGATCAACGAAAAATTTTGTGTCAATGCACGGGTGTTTGATTCCAACGACACTCGCACCGACATCTTTTATGACGCACTAATGGGAAACATCGAGGCAGATCCCCGCTTAAGAGCCATCAAAGCCACCAAACTTGCCTGGCCGGTGAAAGACTCTTACATCTCGCGAGGCTTTAAGGTCGAATGTTCGCGCTGCGACCGCAATCACTACGGACTTGATCTTGCGACCCCCAAAGGCACCCTGATTCACTCTATTCAATCCGGTGTTGTGATCAAATTAGAAAATCTCTCGGGCTGGGGTCGAACAGCCGTCATCGAACACACTCTTCCAAATGGCGATCGCTTTGTGTCGTTGTATGCTCACCTTTCGCAATTCAAAAAAGGTCTGAAAGTCGGTCAGAGCGTCGAACGCGGAGAAGTGATCGCGCGAAGTGGAAACACGGGCATGTCGACAGGCCCACACTTGCATATGGAAATCCGCTACGCACCGGACGGCCGAGAGTCGATCGATACACTTCGCCAACCTCGCAGCCAGATAGAACGCCCGCTGGATCCGTTGCGGGTGCTTGACGTCTTCAATATCTTTGTCGACGGAGAATAAAACCCACTTGAATCATCAGCTTGCCGCACGGCGACTAAGTTCTTTCACCAAGTACCTTGCAGTACACAGTACATGGTGATACAAAGAACCAATGAATACGCAGTTCCATAAGGGTGTTGTCGAAATGTGCGTCTTAGCTCTGGTGGCCAAACAGGACCACTATGGCTATGAACTCGTGAACGCGATCTCGACGCAGATTCCAATTTCCGAAGGCACGATCTACCCGATCCTAAGGCGACTCACGCAAGAGGGGTATTTCGAAACCTACCTTGTCGAAAGCAACGAAGGCCCGCCTCGCAAGTACTATCGTATGACGAAAACCGGTCGAAGCTTCACCCAGTCGCTGATCAAGCAGTGGGAAGACTTCACCGACAGTGTCGACAAAATCATTCATCTGAAACCGAAGAACTAAGGGAGAAGACTGAAACGTGGTCCACACCATTCAAACTCAACAAGACTACCTCCAGGCGCTTAAAAAACACCTAAGCCCCCTCCCCGAGTCGGAACGTGCCGACATTCTTCGCGATCAAGAAGAGTTTTTCCGCGAGGCGATCGCAAACGGCCGAACAGAACTTGATGTCATCGGGAGCCTCGGCGAACCCAGACAGCTCGCGCGCGCCCTGATTGCAGAATCGCGTTTGGCGGCGACTGAAAATCTAATGAAACCAACCGATAGCGGTGCTCGTAATCCTTTGTCCGACCAGCTCAAATCAGCTCTTCGAGCAGTTTTGGCGATCGTGACGCTTGCGCCGTTCAATTTGATTTTTGTGCTCGGACCGTTTTTAGGTTTACTTGGTTGCTTGTTGGCCGGGTGGGTGGTGGGCGCCGCCTTTTTGATTGCGGGCGGCGCCTCCCTCTTTTTTATTTTCACCGAACTCAACACGGCAGCCGCCAGCAATTGGGCGCACGTCTCAAGCGTGCTCTTCGCACTCGGGGTCGGGGCAGCAAGCGTCGCATTTTTGGGTTTCATGGCGTGGGTCTCAAGCCTCGTCGCACAGCTGACAGTCAAGTACCTACGCTGGAATCTTCAAATCATTCAGGCCAAAGCCTAAACGGAAACCTCATCTAGAAAGGCCAATCTCCATGTTTCTTATGAAAGTCAGCATCGGAAGTCTCCTGCTCAGTATCGCCCTCTTCACGGCAAGCTACCTCAGCTCACTCAATCTGCCCGAGGCCAGTCAGTACGATTTTCCTGAATCTATCGGAAGGCACTACGCGGTGGCCAGTGGTGGCACTACCGAGTTTGGCCAGATGGCGAGCTTTGAGGAAAAGATCCCACTACAAAACGGGTCCGTGCAAATTCGAGAAATAGAAATCGAGACGACATCGATCAAAGTCGAAATCGAATCTCACCAAGATCCGACCGTTAAAACCATCGACATCCAACTGCAGTCCCAGCGCGCCGAAAAAGATCGCCCCGTTCTCGTCGACACCAGTCGAGGTCAGGTCTTGCGCCTGATGACTAACGAACTCACAAACCCCAATCGCCGAAGTTCGTTTATGGTATTCAACTTTGACGACGAGACGACAAAACGACCACGAAACGCCTTGCTGATTCGCATTCCTCAGGAGATCGAGACATTGAAGGTGCGAACCGTCTCCGCCAATCTCTTTATGAAAGCCCGCCCTGACCAGCTTCATTTTCAATCAAAATCCGGCAATCTTGTGTTGGCCCCTAGCCTTCCCGAAACTTCCCTTCGCCGTACCGTCGGCAATCTCAGTGTGGAAACCGTCAGCGGAAAATTAAAAGGACCAGGCGACTTTCAAGCGCTCAAGTTCAACAGTGTGTCCGGCGACGTGAAGCTCACAAGCTGGGGAAACGAAATTGAATCCGTCTCTTCGCAAACCGTGTCTGGCGATTTTGAAGTGGAGCTTCCAAGCCTTGCGGAACTCCAAAACATCGATGCCAACATCAGTTTTGATTCCAAAACTGGGAAACTCAAAGTCGACGAGCAAACTCAAAAGACAAATTCTTTCAAGATGGGAAATGGTCGCGCCACAGTTTCGGTGGTTTCCGTATCCGGAAATTTTGAAATCTCCACCGAAACTCATGATGCTCACGACGACGAGTAGGCGGCAGGATTACGACTTTGGCTTAGGAATCGTAAACGTTTTTTGAAAACGATTTTTGGAGAATTCCTGAGCCTTGTCCTTCGCCTGTTCATTGGCGAGCTTATCGAGCTCGGCCATCTCCTCTGGCGTTCGTTCGGGCTGCGCCTGCAGCGCCGCCGATTTCTGATCGAGTTTGGCAAACAAAGCACCGAGACGACTTGCGCGCTCGGCCTTGGCAAGTGGCCTTGCACCGTCGTCATAGCGACGAATCATGCCCTCGGGAATTTCTTGAATGAAACGCGAAAGCGTCACGGGTGCCAAGCGGCCGAACCGCCGGCGCACCTTCGCCGCTGACAAGATCAGATGTTTCCGAGCCCTGGTGACGCCTACATAAAAGAGGCGACGCTCTTCGGAAACGTCCTCGCCAAGTGTTCTGTGTGGAAGCAAGTCCTCTTCACAGCCAATCAAACAGACCGCATCGAACTCAAGCCCCTTGCACGCGTGCAGTGTGAGAAGCTGAATCTTTTTATCGAGCTCTTCTTCCTCGTTGGCATCTGAATCACGAAGCTCCATCGCGTCCATAAACTTGGACAACGTCTTTATCGTAGGAGCCCCCTCTTCGCGCGCAAGATAAGAATCCAAAACGCGCGCCAAGACCTCGATCACCATCCAACGTTTTTCAAAAGCTTCACTCTCTTTATGCAGCGTTCGAATGTGCTCTCGGTACTTGATCTCGTCGAGATAGGCCAAAAGCCGTTTCCCTGGCGAATCCCCCTCCGTACCCGTGGGAGTGAGGATTTTTTCTGGGAGCCCATCCAGTGAGGCAAACAACTGATCAATCGCCTCACCGGCTCGCTCCTGAATGCCCGCCATCTGCCATTTTCTGGCCGCGACATGGAATCTCACACCCTGCTTGTCCGCCCACCCGGTGATGCGATCAACCGACGTTTCGCCGATCCCTCGGGGAGGTGTCGAAAGAATTCGTCGAAACGCCACTTCGTTTGGTGAGATCGAACAACGAAGATAGGCCAAAACATCCTTCACTTCTTTGCGATCAAAAAAGGCGGTTCCACCTGTGATGGCATATGGAATTCCATCGCGACGAAGTTCCCCCTCGAGAAGCCCCCCTTGCCCGTTTGAACGGTACAGGACAGCAATCTCACGCGGGGTGATTCCCTTTTCGAGAAATTCCCGGACTCGTAGCACTGTTTGACTGACTTCGAGTTCTTCTGTTTCGTAAGAGAAAAACTCGGGCCGCTCGCCAGGGTCGGCATCGGGGTCAGGCCGCAACTGTTTCCCGTGGCGTTCGGTGTTGTTGGCGATGATCGAATTGGCGAGTTCCAGGATCAACGGAGACGAGCGATAGTTTCGCTCGAGCCGCACGACCTTCGCGCCTTTAAATTCTTTTGGAAATTCCAGAATATTGGCGACTCGCGCCCCTCGCCAGCCATAGATCGACTGATCGTCATCACCGACCACCGTGATATTTCCGGTCTGACTTTGAATTTCGCGCACAAGCTCGAGCTGCGCACCGTTGGTGTCCTGAAACTCGTCGACCATGAGAAAGTCGAACATGGAGCTTAAATCGCGATGCAGAGCTTCGTCTTGCCGAACCGCGGTCAGGGGCCGAATGAGAAGATCAGAAAAGTCGGCGACTCCCAATAGCTCTAGGCGACGGCGATATTTTGGCAACACGGCAGCCGCGATGACCTCGTAATCATCTTCTTCGTTGTGACCCATTTTATCAGGACTTCGTCCTGAGATCGCGGCTTCTTCACGCCACGTGTTCATCATCTCCAAGATACGATCAATGCGAAAACTGTCCTTCGAAGGAAGTTTGGTGTCTTTGAGAATCTCTCGCACGATGCCTTCGGCATCCGACGAATCAATCACCCCAAACCCACTGGGAAGCGAAAGCTTTTTGTGATGCTTTCGCATCCACTGCAGACCGAAGCTATGAAACGTGCCGGTCCAAATCGCCTTGGCTTCGTCACCAAGTCGAACACCCACACGATGTTTCAGTTCACGTGCCGCCTTGTTGGTGAACGTGAGCACACACACACGAGCGGGTTTCACGCCGACTTCATCTAGCAGACGGCCCGTACGCGAAACCAACACCGTGGTTTTTCCTGAACCCGCACCCGCCAGAATAAGCAGCGGCCCCTCCGTGTGATTCACGGCCTCGATTTGCTCGGGGTTCAAACCTTTTATCCACTTGGACACGTGTGAAAACTCGCTTTGAAGAAAACGAAAGACTAAAAACTAGCGATCCCGATCACATGCAACAGGGACCGGACCGTCAAGCCTATGAGAAGCGTGCCCACCACCGCAAGTTTGATTCGCTGCGGAACTCTGGATTGAAACTGAAGGCCTACTTGCGAGGTCAAAATTGCTGTAATTGCGAGCAGACCCACCACTTCATAGGAAAAAAGCGTGGTCCCAGTGGACGCTGCCGAGTTCTCGACTACAAAGGTGAAAGCACTTGCCAAAGCCGAGAGCGCGATCACCCCAATCGAGGTCGGCACCACTCGAGCCAGTGCGAGCTCCTGGATGCGATTTAAATACGGTAGCAAGACGACCCCCGTGCTGACGCCTGTAAATCCACTTGCGACTCCGGCGACAAGCCCCGCCAAAAAATCCCAGGGCTTCGCAAATGAACGTCGATTGCCGACGGTCTTAAAAAAAACGTGATACGCCATCCAACCGGTCGCGAGGCCAAAACCCGCAATCAAGGCGCGGCCTTCGACATACGAAGAAAACGTCGCGGCCACCGAGCTTCCGATCATCGCCGCGGGGCCAATTCGTAGCACTCGACACCAGTCCATCTCGCCACGAAAAATCACACGAATCGAATTGATCAACGCAACCGGTGCCAGCGCCACAAGTGAAGAAGCAACCGCCTGCCTCGGCTCCATGAGAAATACCAAGGGCAAAAGCGGCACCACGACCACCCCGCCGCCAAGGCCAAACAGCGATTGCGCAAGCCCAACCAACACCCCAATCGCGATGACAAAGGGCCAACCGGCTTGAATATCGTGAATCGCTAGTCCCACGTCGCGACAACTCCAAAGTGATCCGAAGCACCCGACTCACCAGGTTTCGGCTGTCCAAAAACGGCGACATGGCTCACGTTGGTCGCGCTTCCACGAGCAAACAGATAATCAATTCGTCGAGGCAGCAGATCAAACTGCCGATACACATCGCGCAGGCCTCGATTGCCATAGTCAGGAAGTGGGAAATCAAAGCCCTTTACTCGCTGCAGGCGATGATTGATTTCATTTTTCACGGGATCCCATGTCGCCTCTGTGTTTCCAACTTTGCTGGCCAGATCACAAAATCCCGCCAGTTCGAGCGAGCGAATCGCCCCACCGGTTGCAACAGTATTGAGATCACCACCAATGACGACGCCGTCATGTTCAGCACTCACGCGTTCAACGAGTTCGAGAATGCGGTCGACTTCGGCGATTCGACGGTCCCGACTTCGATCCAAGTGCACAAGGAGATATTGCACCTCAGCGCGAGTCACTTTTCCTGCCTCGATCGCCGCACTCAGCAGCTTTAACAATTCGGGAAACCGTTCAAACCCATGATGTAGGTGGGTGTTGACCACCAGGATTCGACCAAGCCTCTCGTGACGGACCGACAAAAACTGAGCGTATCGCTGTTCATCGAAATGCAAACTGAAATCTTCACCGGTGACCCCAAGTCGGCCGCTTAGCTTGCGGCTTCGAGGAAACTTTTCGACATCTTCTCGAAGCCGAGCCGCCCGAGCTTCACCACGCATGAGAATGCCGAGACCAGTTGAAAGATTCCCAGGCACTCCGCGCGACAAAACCTTCAACCCACTTTGGTCGACACGCCCATAAAACTGACCACCCAGTGCGGACACCAGATCTTGGCCTCTTTGTGAAACGGGATTCAGTTCTTGTAACAAAAGGATATCGGCATCGACTTCGAGAAGCTCGCGAAGAGCCAGCCGCCAACGGGCTTCGCGATCGTCACGACTTTCAAATTCTCGAAAGCCAAAGAGGCCCAGATAGGCCCCTCGACCAGCAAGTCCATGCCAGACGTTGAACGTAGCGATGCGAAACGGCCTCACGCGCGATTGTGAATCAGCTGTCGGACACCCGACTCGAAGGCCACTTCAATGCGGTCAACAGTCGAAACTGTCACAAATCCAAGACCGAAAGTAGGATGCTGAACCGCCGCTGCAACCGGAAAACTGGCCTTCATACCGTAAGGCTGAACATTTTTGGTCCCGATCTGAGTTTTCAGGCTCTCATACTGACGAGCATAGTCCGCACGGACTTCTGCATCTTTGCGAGCTGCCGTCTCGGCCTTGCGTTCAGCCGCCGCGACTTTTCGCTTCTCGGCGGCGGCGACGAGCCCAGCCGTGTTACGCGGCTTCTTTGTAGGCTTAGTCGTTCCAGTGGCGTTATCAGTTGAGTCGTCTGACATGCTTCCCTCTCCGAGTCTGAGCGTCTTGGAACGTCCGCATACCTCACAACGAAGTTTGGCAGCCGTGGTGCTTAAATGCGCCAAGACTTTAAAAAATCTCTCAGTCTCACAATGGGAGCACGTGAGCGAAACACTTCGTGCGACAGCGGGGAGTTCTTGAAAAACGGTCGATTGCGACATGAGGTTCCACTCTACCCTCTAATGGGCCACTCGTCACCAGCCATCTTGCGATATGAAAAGATATATCCTTAGGCCAAGCGGATGGTCTGGCGACCCGCTGGGGACTCGATGACCAGGTAAACCTTGGTGGAATCCTGCAACGTATGCGAGCCTGCGCTCATGGTCTGCGGGAGCAGGACCTCTGGCTCGACGCCCAAGACCTTGGCGATCTTCGCAACCGTTTTAAAGCGTGGTCGGTCGGTCTTATATTTGAGCGTGTGGATATTGGGCTGAGCGATCCCCAGTGCGTCCGCGAGCTCGCTATCGCTCATACCTTTGCTTTGAAGTGTCAACACCAGGCGTTCGCCAAATGCCGTCAGACCACGTTCCACGGCACCCGCGCGAGCCGATTCTTTGATTGCGGCTTTTTTGCTGACTCGTGCGCTGCTTCCGGAGCGTGCCGATGCAGTGACCGATTTCGATTTTG
>CAKQVW010000119.1 GCA_934277865.1 uncultured Pseudobdellovibrionaceae bacterium
CCCCTTAAGAGCGCATGACGATCAGGTTCCCCGACTCATACTTTCGAAGCCCGCGATGAAAGACAAGCCAGGCCAAGCTCGAAAAAGCAGCAGTTCCCAACAACAAGAGCCCAAGATCCCCCCACTGAAAACGGCGGACCATCTCCACAGGCACCTCGGCGATGAACCCAGCCGGGATCAAGGTGAACAGAACGACACGCGTCCAGCCATCAAAAATTCGCGTAGGATAGGTCGAAAAGTGAATCAAGGCATTGCCGATGCCACTGGAGATCCCTTCGCTGGACCCCACGTAAAACGCCAGTGACCCGGCCAACACAAAAAACGCCAGGTAAACGACGCCGCCGAGAATACCGCCGACAAAAAACCACCACCATTTCTCAGGAGTCATGTCGACAAAGAAAAAGAGCAAAGTCGGACCAAAAAACAGGTCCCCCAAATTGGCAGGACGAATTTGCCCGACCAGAATATGCAAGAGCACATTCTTCGGCAAAGCCAAGTAGTAATCCAACTGTCCGTGTGTGATCAATTCCGAGAGCCTTAACGCCTGAGCAAACAGACCAAACGCGATTCCAAAGGAGAACGTGATCACCGCCCAGAGGACAAAGAGATCCTCTTTCTCCCACCCGTTTAAGACCGGAAACCTCTCAAAGTAGAGCACCCAAAACGAGACCCACAACGAGTCGTTGATCATCATCCCAAAGACCTGAGTAAAAAAACTCGAACGATATTCAATCGCCGAGGCAAAACCGGTTCGCATCATCGCCATCAAAAATCTCAACATCGCTTCAACCTCCGTTGACGTCGAGACGACGCACACCAAGCCGATACATCGCTTGCGCAAAGAGGCCCAAAGCCACGATGAGCCCCAGCTGCTTCACAGACAGCTCCGCCCATGCAGTCCAGTCAAATTGAACCGCCAATCGTGCCGGCTGATAAATCATTAGCGAAAATGGAAGCCATTCAACGATACGAAGAAGCCATTCGGGAAACAGCGTGATCGGCATTAAAAAACCACCTAAGAGCCACTTCACACGATCGAAGATAAAATAAAACCCAGTGACATCCTCTGTCCAAAACGCCAATAGGCCAATCATCGCCCCAAAGAAAAAGTTCAATGTCGATGTCAGCAAGTATGTCAGCATCAGGGCCGGCACACTTGTCGGTGAAAACGAAATACCTCCCACCATAAGCGCCGCAACCACACCGCCGACCGCAACCAAGATGCAGGCCTTTAAAAGGCCCTCACCAAGAAATACACTCCAGTGAAACCCCAAAAAACTGTAAGGTTTGTTCAAGCGAATCGCGACGTCGCCATCGCGGATCTCACGCTCAATCAGCCGATGAATCGGCGTCATAGACATGATGATGGTTTCAGTCGCAACCAGGTACCAGATCATTTGCGCCAGCGAAAAGCCCGCCAGTTGAACATCCTTGATGCTACCGCCCGTTCCGGCACTCGAGTGATAGGTCACAGTCCAAAGACGAACAAAAACAAACATCACCACAGCCAGAAACAAAGTTGAACCGACCATGTCCCACAAATAGCGAAAACGCGAACGCAGCGTGATCCGAGCGATCGCCGCAAGTTTGGTGATCTCCGAAGTCAAAGACGGGACACCGCGCGTGGCGATCATGGTCTGCCCCCATCCAGAGTCTCTCGCGAGCGGTCTTGATAGATCGTTGCAATGATCTCTTCCAAAGGTGCCGCATTGATGACAATGTCTTCCACGTCATAGGCACTCAACAAGCCACCCACAACACGGTCCATTCCGGTTTTTTCTGTCTCCACGGCAAGTTTCAGTCCGTAACCCTTCGCTTTTGTCAAAAAAACACCCGCGTGTTCACCCAGCCCCAATTCATCCAAACGGGTACGAACTTCGAATTCCGAGCCCAACTCGCGCCGAAGCTTGAGGTCGATTTCTTTGCGTTTCAACCAGTCGCGACGAAGACTATTGGTTGAGCCATCAAACACGGCAGAGCCTTGATTGATGATGACCGTTCGTCGGCAAAGGCTTTCGATGTCGCCAGCATCGTGTGACGTCAAAAACACCGTCACTCCCGTTTCTTGATTGGCTCGTCGAATTAGATCGCGGATACTAGCCTTCGCCACGGGATCCAATCCAATTGTCGGCTCATCCAAGAACAAGATTTCAGGCTCGTGCAAAAGGCTAGCTGCGATTTCACATCGCATGCGTTGTCCCAGCGAAAGCTTACGCACGGGAACATCTTTGTAGTCGCTGATTTCAAACAGGCGAATCAATTCCTCTCTTCGCCTTTGAAACTTCGTGCGATCAAGTTCGTAGACGCGCGACAAAAGTTCGAACGTGTCCACTGGCGGCAAGTGCAACCACAGCTGGGACTTTTGGCCGAAAACCGAACCGATACGATACGCGAGCTTCACTCGATCGCGCCAAGGCACAAGCCCAAGCACATGGGCTTCGCCAGCCGTCGGATGCAAAATGCCGGTGAGAATTTTAATCGTCGTCGACTTCCCCGCGCCATTGGGACCGATAAACGCAAGCGACTCACCTCGTTTGACTTCGAGATCGAGAGGTTTCAGTGCCACCATCTCTTCCACACCCGATCGAAATGGATGGAGGCGGTCGACAAGTGACGCGGCCTTCTTCGGACGGCGAAAGGATTTCGTGAGCGCCTCGGTGTGGATAACGTGATCAAGATTTGCCATATTTATTTAGTTAAGTGGGTTTCTATGCCGAATACAAAATGACTTATTTTATGAGCAGCCAAAGCGTGACTCTAGTTCCATTCTGGAGCTAGAACAGAGGCCTATGATTATCAATGCCCGACAACATGATCTAGGTAGCCTCATCGTTCGACGTGTCCTTCCATTCGCCAAAGGCACTGGCGAAGGTGATGTCCAGGTCAGGCGGCATGTCGGCCCCTTTGTTTTCCTCGACCACATCGGCCCTACTGAGACCGAGCAACCCATGTTTGTTTCCGAGCATCCACACATCGGCCTGGCAACGGCGACCTACTTGTTTGAAGGTGAGATCTTACATAAAGACTCGCTCGGGTCCGAGCAAGTCATTCGCGAGCGTGAGCTGAACCTCATGACAGCCGGCGAGTGGATCACACACATTGAACAGGGACTCACAAATGAGATCCATGGCCTTCAGTTTTGGATCGCACTTCCGCTTGAAGAAGAGGAATGTGCTCCGAAATTTCAACACTGCGAAGGTCTCGAGCTTCCCATGTGGACCGTCGCCCGTGACGTCGTTGGACAAGTCCTCTTGGGCGAGTTCAAAGGTCATCAGTCGAAGGCCGAGTTCCCGTCGCGAGCGCTGTTTGCCATCATCGACTCAGCCAGCTCGCACGTGCACCGTATCACGCTTGAGCTGAACGAACGAGAAACTGGAATCTACGTCTGCGAAGGTTCGGCGACGATCGAACCTCACGGCCACTTCCTTCCTGGCCAACTGCTGATTCTCGATCAAGCCGAAAGCGAACGTTCGATCGTCGAGGTCGAGCTCGCTCCTGGCGCGAGGCTTGCGATTTTCGGCGGCGACCCGCTAGATGCTCCACGACACATGAAATGGAACTACGTCGCCAGCGACAAGGAACTCATCGAACGAGCCGAAGCAAAGTGGGCCGAACACGCGAAGTAAGCACTGTCGACACGAACACTTGCACGTTGGTTTTTTAAAACTGGAGATGAAACTGGCCGTGTCCACCTTCGAAAACTCCACCCTCGGCACGGTCAAGATCAAAGGTCAGTGCGACCGAGAGTTCGGCCAGTGGGCGATCGTCCTTCTGAAAAACCCATCGATACCGGGTATTCAAACGCGACTCCCAAGCGAGCTCGCGTGTCGTTAAAGAACCAAGACTTGCGTCGCCGTGCCTTGCAAACCGAGTGGCCTCAAGCCCAAATTCTGGCCCCGCCACCACCCATGGTCGCCAATCCATAAAGAACATGAGATTTTCATGGGTGAGCTTTCGCCCCAAGACATCTTCCCATCGCCGGACCACCCAAGCGGCACCGCCTTCGACACTCACGACTTGAAGTCGCCTACGCCACTCGACTTCGCTGCGCTCGCGCACGAGCCCTTCTTTGGCTGTGACAACGCCACTTGCATCGAAGGTGTTTTTCGTCACACGTTTCCGATCAAGCTGAACACGAAACGAGGTCTTGTCGGTCACTCGCTGAAACGACGCCATCGTCATGCCGTACTCCACGCCGGCCGCCGCATCTCGCCACTCGACATCGGACTCGCGCCGCACTTCAGACGAACGATAAATACCGTCTCGCGAGCTCTCAAACTTCCAGCCAAAACTCACAGGATTGGAAACAAAACGGTCCCCCGCATCGTTTCGCTCCGAGCGAGTGAAGTCGGGAAACGTGACGTAAACGCGATGCTCACGTTTCACCGCGCCTTCTGCATCTCTCCAAAGTAGGGCAAGTCCCACGTCATCTTCTCGCTTCATGCGCGCCAGGCTTCCGTAGGCCGCCAACCAGAGGCGGCTTTGCGCAAGCCGGTACTGAAGCTCTACAAATGAGCCAGAGGCCTGTTCTTCGTAGTTCTCTTGTTCCGTGCGCAAGAAAACAAATCGCAAGTCCTCTGTCAGACTTTGGGCGAACTTCGCTCGCAGGCGAAAGTCAAACTGCGTGGCGGAGAGACTCCCTGCGGAGGTCGAAAAGATATTCTTGGACTCACCAAAGCTCCCTAACACCAGAAATGGCGAGTCACTGTAGGTGAGGATGTCCGACTGATATTCGCTGTCGATCGGTTTTGGCTGCAAGGCTTCTAACAGCCCTGCATACCCGCGCTCCGTGGCAATCGATCGGTACTCCGAATCGATCTCAAATGCCTCGGCTGAAAGTGACGAGAAGAAAGCAAGGATAGCTATGACAAGAAATAACGAGGAGGATCTTTCCATGATCCTATTTGAATTTCGCAGAAACGCTGGCGAGTCAATTATTGCCGGCATGGTGCCGGCATCATGCCAGCGCTTTCCATGCAAAGTGAGCGGTTCTGCGTTCGACTAGTTTCGACTGACTTCGATCGCCCAAAGCGACCGAGTTTTGGCAGTTCCGACATAGGTGCGCTCGGTTTTCTCTTGCGCTTCGATTTTCCCAGTCACCACCTCGTCACGAACATTGGAGCACGCAGAAAGCAGTCCCATTCCAAGCGCGACAATCACCACCAACGCACTTCGCACAGCCTGTTTCGCTGGACTGTTTACAGCACGGTGGGGCGATTTCGCGATTTGATGTTTCATCCGACGCACCAGTTGCCGATCAAACTGTTGAAAACCTGTTGCCGATTTTTTCGTCTGGAACATCGATTGAAACATCTGCTGATACATCTGGGACCTCGCTCTTAGAAAGTTTCCTTCTGACTTCCAAGCTACCCTGTTCTTGGCTCAAGAAACCGATTGTGAGCGCCATTCCACAGTTCGTCCCAGGATGAAACGCGACGAGACGAGGCGCGATACGAATCCGACTCAAATGAGGACTTCTTGCCACCAGTGTCGGGATTCCCCTTAAGAAAATGGCGTATAAAATCCAATTTCAAATGGTCCGGATCTTGCCCCTCGACCTGGTATGCGATTTTCGAGTACGAAAACACGCTGTGTCGATAGCCAGTCTGACACCAAGACGGGCCTGACACTTTCACCACATACCAAGGGGGCACGTATGCGTCGCACGATTTTCTCGATTCTTTCTGCACTGCTTATCTCGTCAGGATTCGCGATTCCGGCGACAGCAATGGAAGAGGCCGATTCAAGCCTTCATGAGCTCGAGCTTTTCACGGAACTCGAAGAGGCTCACGACGAAGTCGCTTCAGAAGACTCCCACTCTCTTTACTATCGACCGGGTCGTCCAAGCCGTCCCGGGTATCGTGGCGTTCAATGCAAAGCCGTCAACCGCCGCGGAGTCGCCTTTTACGGTCGTGGTCGCAATATGCCGGAAGCTCGTGATGCCGCCCTACGTAGCTGCTACCAAGTCAGCCGTAGCTGCTGGATGGATGGCTGCCGGTCGATTTAATCGTTCGGCCTCACATTCCGCTTAAAAAAAAGAGCCGGATTCACTCCGGCTCTTTTTAAGATTTCTTCAATTTGATAATTTCAACGCGTCAAAGGCTCACGCCTGGGGCTTCTCAGAACTTTTCTCAGGCTTCGATGTAACACCCTTGAGGGCGTCCACCGTCTCCTCGTCGGTGAGATCTCCGCGATGACTTCGCTCGGCCTTCAAAGCAGTTTCACCAGTGATTCCAACCCATTCCGGGAAAAAGATCATGAAAAAGAGGTACACCGCCGCACCTCCCATAAAAACCGCAATCGCCGCAAAAATAAGCCACATTTCCATGGCTCTAGCTTAGCGCTTATTGGGCCTTTCAGCAACCAAGCGCCTCAAAGCAAGCGAGCAAAGAGATCCGAACACGCTTTCCAAAATCCCTCACCGCGGGGCCTGGGACGGGCCACCGACTCGCCGGTCGAATTCACTCTCGGACTCACATCGGGACTCACGATCGGGGCCTTCGGCGCACCAAAAGGCACCTCTCCGCGCTCGGCACCCTCTGGGGAAATCAGATCCTCACCGTTTGCCAGGTAGACCAGCTTTTTCGAATACCCATAGGCGCCTGAGATCGAAACGTTTTTTGGACGATAGCTCTGCCGAAAAACTGGCTGAGGCAGATCTCCCTTCGATCCAAATCCAGAATCCGCGATGCGCACATCCGAAATAACAGTCGCCCGATTCATACTGGCCGGCTCCAACACTTTAAAGGCGGCCACCTTTTTGTCTCCGGTGAACATCATCGATGGCGCGGCTTTGATCAGCATGGTCCCGAATTTGACTCGCTTCATGAATTTCAGAAACCGCTCATCTTTGCCAGTAATGTCGTGCCGAAACTGCCACACTCGCCTCAGTTTTCCAGTTTTATTATCCTTGATGACAACCAGGGCGTGCGAAACCGTAGACCGATTCGCGGCTTCGCCAATAAACTCCACCTGGCCAAGTTCCGTGAGCGACATCGGATAAACGCCCACCACCTCGGCATCAAGATGACGCTGGATCCGTGCGATAGTTTGAAAGCCGGTCCCCTGAATGCCATTCTCGGCCTGCATGAGATGAAGGTCACGGTAGCTATCGAAGTTGCCCCAATAACCTCCGACCCGCTCATGTTCATCAAGCTTCGATAGCTTTGCCAAATCTTTGGCTCCGCCAAACTCGTCGGCTGTCTGCAGAAAAACATCGTCTGCCGCCGCATCTAAGATCAAAGGTGTTTGTACATCGGCACCACCAAAGGGGTAATAAATCGCTCGCCCTTTGTTCTCGAGACTTTGACCAAGCTCAGCCAAGGCCCTTCGCTGACTTTGCTCGGAAGGCACGTAGCTTTCTAATTTCGCACGCAGTGTGGAATCCGGCGATTGCACTTGCGAGCGCTGAGTTCGAATTGAATCGCGAACGTCCGGATTGGTCAGCATCAGATTAAATCGCGCTAGGCCACCCGACCGAAGCGCCGTCAGCGATTTAGGAGCAAGCAGTTCTTGAACTTGCACGTCGATGGTATTTGCGAAATGTGTCTCAACTTGCTCGTTCGCCTGAGCGCTAAAGCCAGAAAACGTAGCGACCAACAATGTCGCAAGCAGGTTGTGATTGGACAGACTGATCGCCATTGAATCTTATCGGCGGCGGCGAATCAGATCGAAACGCGACCTAAATCCGGAGACACGAGCGGGCCTACCCCGCCATATCCAAAAGTCTAGGCTGGCTACAATGAGATTCTCCGCACAGCCTACCCCACAAAAAAAGCTCCGGATAACAGCGTTACCCGGAGCTTCAAAGAAAATCAGTGGTGAGAACAGTGCCTTAGTGAGTCGCTTTCTTTTCGCCTTCAGTCGCTGCAGGAGCTTCCGAAGTCGCAGCGGCCTTTTTTCCTTTAGCCGCTTTTTTTCCAGCTTTCGCAGTTGTTGCTGCAGGAGCTGTTTCCGTTTTCATCGCATCCGCGTGGTGGGCTGCTGGTGCAGCAGCCGGTGCTGCCGCAGGAGCCGCTGTGCCCTCTGCGTTTGCTGCTGAAACAAATGCGACTGCCATCAAACCTGCGAATAATGCTGCTTTCATTGTACTCTCCTTTAGTGTCTCGTTGCTGTCGATCGTCGAAGGTAGGCCCGAGATGTGACCGGCATATGAAGCCGATGAGGAGATTTCTTCACATCGGATGCGACGCGAAACCCTGAAGCATGGCCTATACTTAGCAGCCTCCCCGGGTGTAGCTTCACGGCTGAAGCGAAACCTCGGAGCGAACATGAGACGACTCCTAAAAACTGTGCTTCCCCTTGGCGTACTTTCATTCCTCGCCGTGGTTGCGGTTGCACTCTGGTCGGTTCAAACTTTGGAAAATGCCATTCGCATTGAAAAGGATGCGATCATCGTTCAAGACATCGTCGGCGATCTTTCCCAGCAGCTGCAAATCGCCGAGTCCTCGCAACGAAGTTTTCTGCTTACTGGAAACAACGAC
>CAKQVW010000120.1 GCA_934277865.1 uncultured Pseudobdellovibrionaceae bacterium
AAAGATTTCGAAAGCACGGAGTCATTATCGCCCTTGGTGTTGCGGGCGATGGCCGCAAGTACGTGCTTGGCATCTATTACAGGGGAAAAGAAGAAGTTCTCGCAATTCTAGAGGCGATAAAGGCTGGACAAGTTGAGGAATGTATTTCCTCTTTCCTTGGATTAACGGTTGAAGCAACTGGGAAAATTTCGGCGAGGACCGGCTCGGTTCATTCCAAAGCAGTCAACTTGCTGGGTATTGGCTCGCTGCTGCCTAAAAGCGAGCGCCAAATCAGGTATCAGCCATGGCACGAATAGACGATGAAAGCACCCATTTTTGTATTTACGGATGATCTGGATATTTTCCGCAGCGCTCAAAATGCCGAGAATTATTTTGAGGCTTGGATTCTCGAGCAAGGGTTTGTGGGATTCGACTCTGAAGGACGGACGCTTGCGGCCACAACGGTTTTGCGGCCAGGGCCAAGAATTTTATGGCTAGTCCCAACTCAAATCGAAACCGTGTCTCTGTCGGAAACGACAGAGCTAGCTCCTGAGAAATTGAAACAGAATCTTGTCTCCTATCTCAAGCAGCTAGAGAAAAATGAGGAGGACTGGCAAGCCCTAAGAGTCAGACCGCTTTCGGAAGTTGTGGAAAGAGCGATTCAGTTGAAAGGATATTCAGACTAAACGAACGAGCCGTGCCTAAAACGTGCCAGGAAAATGCGGAAAATCTGGAAAATTTTCGACCAGTAGCGCGTTGGATCCTTGTACGTACACACCAAACGACTGCAACGGTGCAGGCGAGATTGGTGGTAGCGGATCCGGCCAATCCAACTGGCAGCGGCACTCGAGATAGTGGACTTGATGTTTTGAGTCTGCGATTGGGAGGGCGTCACTTCGACCTAGGTTGGCTCGGATCGGCGGCTTCTGGCGCAAATCCTTGGCGTGATGGCGTTGTCAGCGGGATACTTGGAGCTGGTGCGGCCAATGGGGGTATGTGTGAATAAGGCTAGCGAGATAGGTCTGCGAATTGAAGATTGGTTCAAATCGAAAACGTTCACGAGCGTCAAGTTGACTCGCAACCAAAATCCTAAGAACGACCCTAACGATGCCTATGTGGTGAAAGAAGACATTTCGATCTATTCACCTAGTTTAGAGCGCGGAACGATTGAGGTCTCTATCACGTTAGAGGGCCACGTCGGAATTGGGATCGACAAACGCGAACGGATTGCTTCTCGGCTGGGTCTAAAATCAAAGTCACCGAGGTACGCAGGAGGCTTTGAGCCACAGGCGTTGCCTGAGGCCGTGATTTACAAAATTCTCGATCTAGTTGCGAACGGTTCGATTTCCGTAAGCTACATGCGCTTGCCTTTGCTTGGTTTGGTCTCCACAAAACTGAGCTTACCTGAAGCCGAAATTCGCGGCTTAAAGTCTTTGGGACTTAATTCGGCCGATACTGTTTTTGCGATATCTCGTGGGGTGGGATCTAAGAATACGGTCCAGTTGGAATCTTGGAAGTAACAGTAATGGTGTCTCGAAACTAGAAAATGTTCTTGCAGATGAAGAAAAACTACTGAAGGCCAAAGAGGTTTGGAAATCTGCTACCAAAAAAAGTGGCTCGAAGCTTTCTGATGCAGCAAGCTTTTTTGCGATTTGCGACTCTAACGAGTCATTGAAATATACTATAAGAGCTGCCGACCATTGCCCTCTCAATCCAGAACTCCTAAAAAACGCAGGTCTAAGATCATTTCTTGCAGGACAGCCACAGCTAGCAATCCAGTACTTTGATCGACTCGAGCGCATACCTTGGAATCAAAAATTATATCAACGTGTAGAACGCTTAATAACTTATGTGCCACAAAGGCCAATCTTTAGTTTAATGGAAAAAATGCCGATTCTGTTCGGTCGAAATTTTGACAACTACGACATCACCCTTTCAACTGTCGCTCTTGAAGCAGCAGTTCAGTCGAAGGACCTGAGGCACGCAGAAAAATGGTCACAGTTGTTAAATGACCTAATGGTAACAAGCGACGAATCTGCATTTGAAACTTCACTGTTTGAAGCTACTTGCGCATTGTTAAAGCTCTCGTGTTTAAAAGTCGACCGCACAAGTGCAACTCAACAAATCAAAAGACTCCAGGGCTCATATCAAAGCATTGCATTGCCATCTGCCTTCAAAACACTTGAGCAAACTATCTACTGTCTCATCGAGAAGCGCTGGAATGATGCGCTTTTGGAAATAAAATCCGGAATAAAAAATGAAGCCCATGATCTCGAAGAATCACTTAAGCTCACCTCTGAAATTGACAGGTTTCTAATGGCAAACTGATAGACCCTATCACAACGGAGGGCCTCTCTTCATTCCGTATTTTAACCTGACACGAACTCATTTTCTTTTGGATCGATCTAATTCATTTGCATGAGACTAAATTTGAATTCCTACTTTGTTTACCTAGAATCAGCTCAAGCGGAACCTTGACCACCAAATCGGATAAAGGACACGCTGAGCCCGTTCTCGTTGGCAAAACGCTGAAGGCGCTTCATGCGAGATTCAGAAAGTTGGATGGAAACTGTTTTTGGCTTCATCGATACACATCTTTTCGATGTCCGACCCCGATGACAACCACAACGAGAACGTCATCTTTGATTTCGTATATGATTCGGTACACACCGACTCTTACTCGGTATCCTGGCAAGCCCGAGAGTTTTGTGTGCCCAATCGGGCGCGGGTCTTCACTGAGAGATTGGATAGTTTCGGTGACGGCTTTGATGTACGCCTTGGGAAGTTTTTCGATCGCCTTCCTGGCAGATCGAGTGACTTCTAATTTATACGAGGCCACGTTTTTTAAGTCCCGCCATCATGGTTTCAAACGAGACCGTCGGTTCTTTGCGGTGCTTCTTGAAGAGTTCAATATCTTCATAGTCTTCCGCAAGCTGGGCCAACACCGCTGCGCGGAGATACTCGGCCAAAGACTGCTCGGCTTCAACTGCACGGAGCTTTGCCGCCTTCAATACATCAGGCTCGAGATACACCGTTGTTTTCTTTCTAGCGCCCATAAATCACCTCGAGTCCTAGAATAGCACGAAAGTTAAACCAAAACCACCGTAATACCGTACTACCGTAAAGGAGATAAACCGTGGAAATCACTCAAAGTCCGTCAGAAACCAAGACCCAAAGCGAAATTAAACCCACGATGAAACCTCAGGCCGGCGGTTCTCCCAAGATTCTGTGAGTCATCGATCTTGAGTCAGGTGGCGTTAGCTTGTGGCGACTTTCAGTTTTTAGTGTGTGCTTATACTTCAAGTCAGAAAGTGAATGCGGTCTTCGTGTTGGCGCGGGGCTTTTGGGGGATCGTGATCGGGCCAGCCGAGGACGACGCCGCACAAAAGCTCAAGCTTTCCTGTCTTGTGCTCTGGTAGCTGGTCGACGCCTAGAAACTTGTCGACTTCGGCTTTGATCTCAAGCGGCGCACCCATCGTGCAGCAACCAAGTCCTTCGGCGACGCAGGCGAGGTTCAAGTTCTCCACCGCCATGTACACACTTCCGACTGAGGTGTGATAACGCTCTTCTTCGTCATTGTACGAGTAGCAGAGAATCACCACGGGCGCTTCACCCAGCGTGAAGAAAAAGCGTTCGGTGAATTCAAAGAGCGAAGGCTTAAGCCGCTTTTCCAAGATGTCCTTGATCCCAAGCCACGACTTCTGCGAAAGCTTCACGTACTCATCTCGCTTAGCGCCTTGAAGCACGTAGAAGCGCCAGTTCTGACGATTTTTCCCAGACGGTGCCTGAAGCGCCGCCTCAAGCAGACGATTGAGTGTCGTCTCATCTACTGCCTTCTTTTGAAACTTGCGAATCGACCGGCGCGCCTGAAGCAGCCGATAGAACTCGGACTGAAACTCTGGCGAAAACCCTGCGAACCTGGGCGGCTTCACTTCTGTTTTTGCAGCCGGCTTTGAGCTTGCCTTCGAGCTTGGCTCCATGTCGAACTCCTTCACACCTGTTGATTTGGTGAGTGGGCAGCTTACCCTCAAAAATCTCCCTATTTCCCACCGATTTCCTAACAACATCAATCACTTCGCTTTTTAAGCTCAAATCCATTAGCAGAAACCGACTCGCGAGATGAACATCTGCCTAAACGTTTGACAGTCGCGATACTAATTAAGATATTGAAACTACTAATAAATTTAAAAACCCCACTGCCTCATTCGGGGACAATCTGCGGCACCGTTCTTGGATACTAAAGCGTTAGTTACCGTTCAGTAGTTTCCATGCAGAGGGGGCCTTATGAAACTGACGACATTCTCCAAGCCAGCGTCCGAAACAGTTCTTAAAGTCTCTCAATCCTTCTTGATGGTACTGGCCGCCGTCGGCTTCTTCGCCGCCGTTCACCCCGAAGTTCGCGCAAGCGTTCGTGGAACACTTCGTTCGGACTACCGCACGGTCGTCTCGACAGCCAAAGGTGATCTCAGTGGAACAGGGACACTTTACACCGTGGCGAAGGTGAAAACGCGCGACAATATCTACCTCGAAATCTTTGAAACCATCATGGAGCAAAACGAAGTCGGCCAGGCAGCGTCAGCGACTCAGCGCCTTGTCGAGCGTATCGAGATTCCAGAAGCACGGGACGCTTTCTTTAGCTTCAACGGTCAGGCCACGAACCTCGCCATTGACGACGTCAACGGCGACGGCCGCCCCGAGATTTTGGTTCCAACCTTCGATCGCAACCTCGTCGGTCGTCTCAACGTGATCGAGTATGACAACGACACACAAGGCTTCACAAAAGTCGTACGTTAAGGGCGTCGCTACGGCCTCTGGCCTTCGCTGCTCTCCGCGCAGGGGCGCGGAGAGATTACGGACACTTCAACGCCGAGATCTTTGTTCGCAGTGTTTCCAGCGGTAGCAGGCCGGCTTCAAGAATCGCGTCGTGGAAACAGCGCTCGCGGAATTCCCCGCCCATTCGCTTCATCGTCTCATCTCGAAGCTCACGAAGCTTCAAGTAGCCATAGTAGTAACTCGGCGCCTGCGCAGGACTGCGGAACATATAGCGCTGAAGCTCGAGATCCGCCCACTCGGATGACATGCCAACTTCCTCGATGATCACCTTCTTCGCATCCGCTGGAGTGATTTTTCCCAAATGAAGATCGGGGTCCAAAAACATACGCGCGTTTCGCATGATACGCGCCATCATGAGGCCCATCTTTTCATCAAGAGTCATCGAATCTTCCATCAACCACTCGGCGTAGAGTGCCCAACCTTCGACATTGACGCTGTTAAACGCATAACGAGCACGAATGATCGAAACACCACGATCCAAGATGGCGCTGAACTGCAAGTCATGGCCTGGGCGCCCCTCATGAGCCGTGAGGCTCTTCGCCGTAGCCGCAAATGCGAAGTCATCAAACGCGAGCTTGTCCTTTGATCCAATCGGAACAACAAACTCGGGCCGCTGTCCGGTGTTGCCGATCAACGCTGGTGTCGTCAGATGCGGAACCGGCTGAATACGGCTTTCGGCTTCGGAAGCTACACGGATTCGCAAAGGTACTGAGGGCAGGGTGACCAAATCACGACGACGAATTTCCGCAGAAAGCTCCTCGTCAGCCTTGATGTAACGTGCGCGAATCTTGTCGGCATCTGTTTCGATGTTCGACTTCAGGTGCTTGATCACCGCTTTGGGAGAATTGTCTTTCAAACCATCACGCTTGGCGATCTCAGCCGCGAGTGCGGAATAGACCTGGAGGTTCTCAGCAAACTCTTTTCTCGCAAGATCGCGAACAGCCTCAGGCGAAGCACGATGTCCGTAACGTGTTAACACGTGCGAGTATAGTCCATAGGGCAATTTAAAATCACTTCGGGCGAGAGGGCGCAGCGAGGTGCGAACCCAGTTTTCGTAAGTGCGCACTTGAATCCGGAATTTCTCAAAGTCCTCTTTCCAGTCATCGCGACCCGACTTTGCCAGAAGATCCTTAATGCCCTCCAAAACCTTCGCCGAATTTTCGAGATAGTGATCGATGTCTCGCTTCAGTGGATAGTAGCGTTTGCCTTTACTCGGGCCGGTTTTACTTCCGTAGAGCTTGATCCGCTGTTCAATACGGTCGCGGGCAGCCTCTGCTGAGGGTCGCGACTTCAGCTCACCTTCGACAAAGCCATTTACGTATTTCTTAAATCGGTCAACAGCCGCGAGCTTTCTTGAATCCGGACTTTGTTCATTGATGAGGGTTTGAAGCGAATAAAAAACACCATCCGTGACCCGATCGAAAGGAACAATGCCGTATTCCCTCTCAAGCTCGAGGCCTCGCAAACGACGCTCGACTTCACCTTTTAAAACGTTTAGGTCCACCAACACCTCTGGGTGTTTTTCGATGGCAACCAAGGACTCGAGTTTCTGTTTCCACGCCTGGTTGTGCGCCTCAAGTCGCTGCTGCAACGTGCGATCGCTCACCGTGGCGCGCGAATCATACTCCTGGTATCCGATACCCGATCCTGACTCCGGAAGAATTTCGGCAGTCGCGCGCGAATACTCCTCTGCCACGCGATTGCTGGCTGCAATCCACTCTGGTTGCCCAGCCGCGCGCTTGGTGGAAGACGAACAGCCCGCCAGCAAAACTATCAAAGCCAATGCAATTGCCGTCGTCGAACCGAACCAACGAACACTCGTCCCCATATTTCCCTCGATTATTTATTTGGTTTGCGCTTTTTCAGATCCCGCCAGGACTTTCCTTCACGAGCTTTGCGATCAAGCTGGAAAGTTCCGACAGCCGCTTTGTGCTGCGAATACTCTTTGGAAAAGATATGCGTCCCGTCGTTTCTGGAAACAAAAAACAAGAACTCGGACTTTGCGGGGCGAACGGCCGCCACCAAGGCTTCCCAACCTGCGTTCGCAATTGGGCCCGGTGGCAATGCCGGAATCACATAGGTGTTGTAAGGTGTTGGTGTGACCAGATCTTGACGAGAAATGTTGCGGTTCCAAGAGCCTGACTTCAACCATACTCCGTAAATCACCGTAGGATCGGTTTGAAGCCTCATCCCTTTACGCAAACGGTTGTGAAAAACCGAGCTAATCAGCGGACGCTCTTCTGGTGCACCTGTTTCTTTTTCGACGATACTGGCCAAGGTGACGATCTGGTGTTTCGTCAGCGGCGTGGCTTCGGAGTTTGGCTGTGGGATGCGTGCAAACTGCTCTTTGAACTTTGCAACCATCTGCCGAACCAAACCGCGAACTCCGGAGGCCCTCGTCACATAGTAAGTTTCTGGAAATAGATAGCCCTCAAGCGTGGGAAGATCTTCTCCCAGAGTCTGACGAATGAACTCGCGATCCTGCGTGATTCGCAAGAACTCGTCTCGTTTTCCGATGCCAACTCGTTCGACGATACTGGCAATTTCAAATCGATTGAGTCCCTCAGAAACCGTCACGACATATTCGATACTTCGACCGCTCGCCAGGATTTTAAGAATTTCTCCGGGAGGCATGTTGCGGCGAAGCGCGTACTCCCCGATTCTCATTTTTCCACCCAGCGCCTTGAAGCGGGCGTAGATACGAAACTTCTTTGCATCCGTGATCAGGCCTTCGGCTTCGAGGCGTCTTGCCACCTCACCCAACGATTGACCGCGATCGACCGAGAACACGATCTGTGTCGCGTCCGCGCCGGCAGGTGTTTTGACAAATCGATAGGCCTGCCAAGCCAACAGGCTCGCCACAACCAAACCAAGCACCGCAAGTGAAGCTAAAAAGCGAATGACCGAACCTCTCATCATGTCAGCGGATCAAAACTGAGGCCCGGAGGAGCCGCCTTCGGATCGAAAGGAGTTGTGTCTTCATGGCTCGCAACTGGGACCGTGCAATAGGTCACTGCAAAATCCGCCGCCGGTCGATCATTGCCCGATTTGCCCATACCACCAAATGGCAGCTTGGAACTTGCGCCGTTTGTCGTGCGATTCCAGTTCACAAGTCCCGATCGTGCGCGGAACAAGGTTTCCTCGTAGATCGAACGATTCTTAGTGAAAATCGAAGTGACCAAACCAAATCCGGTGCTGGCATTGATCTTCAACGCCTCGTCGAGATCTTTCGTTCGATAAATCGCCACGTTCGGTCCAAAGATCTCGGACTTTTGATAAACCGAATCCTCGCGGAACTTGTCGACCAGGCAGATGGACGGCGTCACGTAATAACCTTTTTTATCCAGGTCTAACGCCTTCCCGCGCATCAACCGTTCTGCACCCTCACGGCTTGCGATCTCTTGAAAGCGAACATATTTTTCAACGGCACCTGCATTGATCAGCGGACCCATAAACGGATTGTCC
>CAKQVW010000121.1 GCA_934277865.1 uncultured Pseudobdellovibrionaceae bacterium
TCGAAGTTGTCACCACCCAGGTGCGTGTCACCGTTTGTCGCTTTCACTTCGACAATCGTCTCGCCACCGTTTTCTGTGACTTCAAGAATCGAGATATCGAAGGTACCACCACCCAAGTCGTAGACCGCGATCTTTTGATCTTTGTTTTTATCAAAACCGTAGGCGAGAGCGGCCGCCGTCGGTTCGTTGATGATGCGTTTTACATCAAGACCGGCGATGCGACCGGCGTCTTTCGTCGCCTGGCGCTGAGCATCGTTGAAGTAGGCAGGAACCGTGATCACGGCTTCCGTGATTTCCGAGCCGACATAGTCTTCCGCAACTTTTTTCAGTTTTCCGAGAACCGCAGCTCCGATTTCTTCCGGAGAAACTTGGTTGCTGCCGATCTTAAAGGCGCAATCGTTCGAACCTTTTTGTACAACCGTGTAAGGAACGAGACGCAGCTCCTCGCTGATCTCATCGTAGCGACGGCCGATGAAGCGTTTCGCCGAGTAAATCGTGTTTTCTGGGTTCGTGACAGCCTGCCGCTTGGCGATTTGTCCCACCAGCTTCTCGCCGTCTTTCGCAAAAGCCACAACCGACGGAGTGGTGCGAGCCCCTTCCTCGTTGACCAGCACTTTCGGGTCAGAACCTTCCATGATCGCGACGCAGGAATTTGTTGTTCCCAAGTCGATTCCGATGATTTTTCCCATAACGTTTCCTTTCCAGTTCAAACCAATTCAAAGTCCAACAAACTCAATCTGAGGTTCCTCAGAAAATCGTCAAGCTCGCTTCTGCAGATTGCTCCGATTTCCCTCTGAAGACGCACTCTGGCGACGCGGCGCACACAGTGTGCTTCCCCGGGCCACCCACCACTTTAGCCAAAAATGCCTTTTTTCGCGGCGGCGACGTTTTCGCCCTTTTCCTCTGCGATCTGTCGGAGAAGTTTTTCTTCCTCTCGCGAAAGCTTGGTCGGAAGCTTCACTTCCACTTGCAGAATCAAATCGCCATGCCCACGCCCTCTCAGCATCGGCACACCCTGACCCTCCACCCGAATCCGTGCACCAGGCTGCGTGCCCGCCGGAACACGAATGGTCTCTTTGCCAAGAAGGGTTTTGAATTCCAGTTCGGCCCCCAGCAGAGCCTGAAGATAGCTGACCGAGAGAGTGGAATAGAGGTGGCTGCCTTCACGGTCAAAACGATCGTGATCCCGCACCAAGATTTCCACGTAGAGATCGCCAGCAGGTCCACCGCGGAAGCCGCCCTCGCCCTCACCAGAAACCCGAAGTTGCGTGCCGGTGTCGACACCAGCGGGAACCGTCACACGAATTTTGCGATGCGCTTTTACGCGGCCCCGGCCCGAACACGAACCACACTTGTCTTTGATCACCTGACCGTTGCCTTGGCAGGCCGGGCACGTCGTCGCCACTTGGAAAAAACCTTGTCGAGCGATGACCTGCCCCTGCCCACCACAGGTTCCACAAGTCGTCGGTGAAGAGCCTTTTTTGGCGCCACTGCCGTTGCACGTTTCGCAGCTCGCTTCGGTGTCAAACTCGATTTCTTTTTCAAGCCCCTGAACGGCTTCCTCTAGCGAAAGCTCAGTGCGATAACGAAGATCCGAGCCACGCGATGGGCCTGAGTTGCGACTGCGACGGCGACCTTGAGAAAACGGATCGCCGCCAAAACCCCCACCAAAAAAGTCTCCAAAGATGTCCGAGAAATTCGCAAAGATGTCGTCGACATTTTGGTACTGCCCGCCGCCTCCGCCGCCCTGAAAGGCCGCATGGCCAAAGCGATCGTAACGGGCTCGCTTGTCCGCATCGCTGAGGACCTCATAAGCACTTGCGGCTTCTTTGAACTTCTCTTCGGCCGCCTTGTCGCCCGGATTTTTATCCGGGTGATACTGAAAGGCGAGCTTCCGATAAGCCTTTTTAATCGTGTCGAGGTCGGCGCCCTTGGTGACGCCCAATATCTCGTAAAAGTCGCGGGATTCGGCCATGCCGCAAATATGAGGCTCAATTGCCCCAGGTCAAGGCCTCGGCTGCGAATTTACTGAGATTTTTTGGGAGCCTGAGGGCTCGGCACCGAAGAGGCTGACTCTGCAGCTTTCTCTTTCTCAATCTGCTCAAGTCTTTGGCGAATTTTGTAGATCGCAACCTCGTCTGGCGTCGTGGCCTTCAATTGGGCCTCCAGCGCCGAGGCAAGAACAGACTTTGCGAGGAAGGTCTTTCCTTCCTCCGAATAAAGCCGCCCAGCCAAAGAGAACACCCAAGCAGGGGCACCGTTCTCTCCCGCCTGCACGAGCAACCTTGCAGCGCCGTCGCTGTCTTTTAGTTCGATGAGATAGTGGTAAGCCGCACGATAGGCAATGTCCCAAGCCTTAGGAAGCTCTCGGACGCCCTTGTCGAAAATCACCTTGGCGCCTTGCGGATCATTCACGATCACGCTTAAAACCGTCGCCCCATAGTAATATGGCATACCAAACTTCGGCGCCAAGTCGGTCACGAGATCCAGCATTTGAAAAACCCAACTCTGTTCGCATTTATCTGTGGCGGTGTGATTGAGATTTTCGATGGCACGGTCGCAGATGAAAAAATCTTGTAGGGCACGAATCCAAAACACATCGGCCATGGTTTCCGCGTAACCGAAATGAAAGTGTTTGATCTCTTTAGGCGGAGGGACAAACGGCAGCTTTTGCCCCGAGTGATCGTCTCTGCGGTGAGTAGCCACGATTAATACGACGCCCAGAGCAAGTGAAAGCAAAGCCATAAAAACGGTCTTTTGCGATCTAGTTGGCGTTGCAAGCTGCGCACTCATACAAGAGAAATTCTAAGACACCGAGACGGCTCTCTCAATAGCGAGCCCCAGAAACCCAGACGTAAAAAAACGGGCCGCCTTAGGCGACCCGTTTTCAAGCTTAGCCTTAGGTCAGACTACTAAGCTTAGTAACCACCTGGTGTTACGTTGTTCACAACGCGGTTTTGGTTCATCGACCACACGTCGTTCGTTGTTCCGCCGACAAACCCTTGAGCGAAGCCTGTGAAAGCTGCCAAAGTCGCAGTTCCGCCACCCGCAGTTGTTACCGCTGCACCAGTCGAAGTTTGCGCGCCGTTAACACATCCCGCCGCTGCACAAACTGCCGCTATACCTGTGTTTCTGTTACCAGGTACCAAAGTTGGACCTGAGTAAGCAGGAATGGCGTGCGCAGAGTCAGTGTCGAATCCAACAACGTAACGGAGAGTACCGTTTGGACGGTAACCGACGTTGACAAGATCGGAATGGTAACCGTTCCACTCTGCTTGGAACGCGCGTTGTGACGTATAGAGCGCCGACAACTGAGCGCGAGCTTCCGAAGCACGAGCTTTCGCTTGGAAACGCGAGAAGTTTGGAATTGCTACTGTCGCCAAGATCCCGATGATCGCAACAACGATCATGAGCTCGATAAGCGAGAAACCCTTTTCTGTTTTCAGCATACGGACTGCTTTCATCTTTCCCCCTCTAAATAGTCTGGCCATTCCAGAATATTTTTATATTTTATTTAACGGTCCTTTATCGGTGCCCACTGTCGACCTCTTAAGCGGATTTCCGAAATTCTCACCAACCACCCGCGTCTCAAGATCAAGCGATCGCCTTTGTTCAACCGCTTACCCAATTCAGTGTTTCATCCTTCATGCCATCTAAAGGATTCACTCTGAGACGGTTTGTCTGGCACGTTTCCGGAACTGTCTCGAACCGACTCAGAGTCCTGTTTCATCGTGATTCGAACTACGCACCACAATGAAACAAAGACGCTTATGGGCCTCAATCCTCGTTCCGTGATTAGAAGTTTGACGGAGTCTAAGTGCCTGAATAGTCCAGATTATCCTTTAACCGACCAAAGATTAGCCTCGTGTTAAGCTCAAAAAGCGCCCAAGAGCGGCACTCGACCACCGGCAAGAGGACCAAGGGCCAATCCGTCCCAGTTTCAAGATCTGCGAAAAACCTGGTCCGCCTCAGATTGCGTCACTCAAAAGCGTACACATATAATAGAGGGAGGGAGAGCGCCTGTGTTCAGATTCCTAGATGAAAACTACGATCTCCAAAAGCGGCTTCAGCCTCTTTCGTCTCAATCTGAGATCGAAGAAGGCGGCGGCGTCGCCGTCGCGGAATCGCGCCCAGCGGTTCGAACACCTCCGATGTATCGCGTGCTATTGATGAACGACGACTTCACTCCCATGGATTTCGTCGTTCACATCTTACAGAAGTTTTTTAGTAAGCCGATCGAAGAGGCCACCAAAATCATGCTGGAAGTGCATCACAAAGGCGCCGGCACCTGTGGTGTCTTCACGCATGAAATCGCAGAGACCAAGGTTCACCTGGTGAACACTTATGCGAAGCAAAATCGTTTTCCATTGAAATGCACAATGGAGAAAGCCGAGACCTGATTCGAGTTCTGATTCGAGGTCCTAGGGAGAGGGGTACGTATGCTCAGCGCTAGTTTAGAAAGACTTCTTAACTCGGCCGTGCGAATCGCCAGAGACGCCAGGCATGAGTTCGTCAGCCTCGAGCACATTCTCCTCGCCTTCTCCGAGGACGAAGAGGTCCTCGAAATTCTTCAAGCCGTCGGCTGCGACGTGAATTTACTGAGAGAAGAATTAGAGACCTTTCTCGAAAATCACGCTCCCCGCCTTCGACTTTTGAAAGCTCAGGGCGGCGCCGAGCTGGAGAACACCAACGTGCCCGTAGGCTGGAAACCCGAGTTCACACTGGCTTGCCATCGCCTTCTTCAGCGCGCGGTGATCCAGGTGCAAAGTGCGGGGAGAGATCAGGTTCACCCCGGCAACGTGCTGATTGCGCTCTTTAACGAGGCCGAGTCACACGCTGTTCACTTCCTTGAAAAGCAAGGCGTGAATCAGTTTGATATCGTGAACTACGTGGCGCACGGCGCACCGAAATACGGGGCAGAAACGCCCAATCTCACCGGCCGAAAGTCCGAGCCCAAAGCCGGCAAATCCGGCCCAACTGCCAAAGCCGGCTCCTCGCCAGAAAACGAGGCCGAGCACGATATCGACGGCCTACCGAAGGATTCCTCCAAACAGTCGAAGAATCCCTTGGCACTGTTTTGCATGAACTTAAATGAACGCGCTCTGAGTGGAAAGATCGATCCCCTCGTCGGGCGAGACGACGTCATCGAACGCGCCGTTCAAGTTCTCTCACGAAGAACCAAAAATAACCCGCTTCTCATAGGTGAACCCGGTGTCGGCAAAACGGCGATCGCAGATGGTCTTGCACTTCGAATCGTGGAAAAGAAAGTTCCCGCAATCTTAGAAGATGCCGTCATCTACTCGCTTGATATGGGCGCACTTTTGGCTGGAACCAAGTTCCGTGGAGACTTTGAAGAGCGCTTGAAAGCCGTCGTCAAAGCTCTGGCCGACGAACCTCACGGGATTTTGTTTATCGACGAGATTCACACGCTCGTCGGCGCTGGCGCGACATCCAGCGGCTCGATGGATGCTTCAAACCTTTTGAAACCGGGTCTCGCCAACGGTTCTCTCAGTTGTATTGGATCGACCACTTACAAAGAGTTCCGCCAGCATTTTGAAAAAGACCGCGCCCTTGCCCGTCGTTTTCAGAAGATCGACGTGCGGGAGCCCACCGTCGAGGAAACCATCAAGATCCTAGAAGGCCTGCGCGAACGTTATGAGGCTCATCACAACGTCACGTATTCCGAAGGCGCTCTCAAAGCCGCATCCGAATTGGCCGCGCGCTACATTCAGGGTCGCCAACTTCCGGACAAAGCGATTGACGTGATGGACGAGGCCGGTGCCCGCACACGAATTCGTTCAAAAGACGAGAAACGAAAAACCATTCGCGTTGCCGACATCGAAAAGGTCGTCGCGTCGATGGCGCAAGTTCCTGTGCAATCGGTGAATGTCGCCGACAAAGCCGCACTGAAGGACCTAGAAGGCCAAATGCGAGCCGTGGTGTTTGGACAAGACGAAGCGATCAACCGGATCTCGTCTTCGATTAAACTTTCGCGCTCGGGCCTTGGGCGCGAAAACAAACCCATCGGCTGTTACCTCTTCGCCGGCCCCACGGGCGTCGGTAAAACCGAGGTGGCCAAACAGCTGGCAAAAGTCCTGGGAAATCAGTTCCTCCGATTCGACATGTCTGAGTACATGGAAAAACACGCCGTTTCACGTCTGGTCGGCGCGCCTCCAGGCTATGTTGGGTACGAAGAAGGTGGTCTTCTCACCGAGGCCGTTTCGCGAAACCCCTACTCGGTCGTATTGTTGGATGAAGTCGAAAAAGCTCATCCTGATCTTATGAGCATCTTGCTGCAGGTGATGGACAATGGGACGCTCACGGACTCGCACGGCAAGGTGGCCGACTTCCGCAATACGGTGGTGATCCTCACAACCAACGCCGGAGCGGCCGACGCTCAGAAAAGTGCCATCGGGATCGGTGCGACCAGTGCTGGATCGAGTACCGATAAACAAAGCGAGGCCATCAAACGTGCCTTCACACCGGAATTTTTGAATCGTCTGGACGCGACGATTCAGTTCCAACCGCTTCCAGAAGAAGTCGTGCTGAAGGTCGTCGCGAAGTTTGTCGAGGAATTCAAAGCACAGTTGGCGAAGAAAAAAGTCGTGCTCACGACCACGGCCGCCGCCGACAAGTGGTTACTGAAAAAAGGCTTTGATCCTCTTCTTGGCGCGCGTCCCATGGCTCGCGCAATTGACGACCACATGAAGAAGCCTCTGGTTGATGAGATTCTCTTTGGCCGTCTAGAAAAAGGCGGCAAAGTCGCAGTTGACGTGAAAGACGACAAGCTGGTCTTCGCGTTCGACTAGAGAAGACTGACGTTTACAGGAATTCCAGCTGAACCGATCGGTCGACATTGGTCGACCCTTCGGACTTTTTGTCGGCGTGGCTCCCGGACTCCAATTTTACGCCGATTCCAAGCAGACGAACAGGCCGAGTCTCGCCATCGAGAGCTTGTTCCAGAAGCTCGCGAAAGTCTTGAAGGGATGGCACCTGTTCGAGACGCCAACTTCGCTCTCGACCCTTTTGTCGAAAGTTATCGAATTTGAGTTTCACAACAATGGACCGGATTCGAACATTCGAGTTCTCTCCCCCTGGCGCCATGCTGCTGGCTCGGAACCGAGCAAACCGTTCGGCGAAATCTTCGTAAACCTCTGGCAGTTTGCCGATGATCTCCGCCCGCGACACCAGATTCTGATCATAGGTCTCTTCGACCGAGAGCGACTTTCTTTCACGCGTGGTGACCACGGGCCGATGGTCGATGCCCCGAGAGAACTCATAGAGTTGGGCGCCCCATGAGCCAAAGATCTCAATCATCTCAGCTAGAGTTTTTGCCTGCAGTTCACCACACGTTCGAAATCCAAGGCTCTGAAGCTTTTTAGCCGTGACCTTGCCGACACCCCAAATCTTCTCAATCGGGAGGGTCTTCATAAACGACTCGACCTGCTCGGGACGGATCACAGCCAACCCATCTGGTTTATTGAGATCACTTGCGATCTTCGCCAAGAACTTATTGGGTGCAACACCCGCACTCGCCGTCAGTCCCAATTCGTTTTGAATTTCGCGACGAATTCGGCCGGCAATCTTCGCGGCCATTCCACCTTCGATTTCAGAATGCGTCACATCGAGATACGCCTCGTCGAGGCTGAGAGGCTCAATTCGGTCTGAGTAACGCTCGAGAATATTCCGAACCTTTTGGCTCTCGACTTTGTACTTGGAAAAATCAGGAGGAATGAGAATTAATCCTGGGCAGAGCCGCACCGCCTGCGTCGAGGTCATCGCCGAACGCACGCCGAACTTACGAGCCTCGTAACTAGCAGTCGTGAGAACACCTCGACCACCGACATTGCCACCAACCGCAAGCGGCAGGCCCTTTAGACGAGGCTGATGTTTCACCTCTACCGCAGCGTAGAAGCAATCCATGTCGATATGAATGATTTTGCGCCCGTCCACGACCCTGGTTATCCTGGATGAATGAGGAAAATTCAATTCGGAATCGTAGTTTTGGGTTTTGTCGCGGTATCTCGCTGCACAACAGTTTCGGAGATCAGCGACGTTGGCCTGCGCGCACCGAATGCCTCGCTTTCAGAGTCCTCTCGTTCGTCGCGGCAATCGGATCATGCGACAACAGTTCTGAATCGTTATCGCGAAAGTCTGCAATTCTCCGTCTCTGGAAAAGTCGACGACGCCTGCAGCGGTTTTCTCGGAATTTCAGAAGACGACTCAATCC
>CAKQVW010000122.1 GCA_934277865.1 uncultured Pseudobdellovibrionaceae bacterium
ATTCCGACTCAAGCAGTTCTCTGATACGGCGATGGAAAAGCTCATTGCTCACCCATGGCCAGGAAATGTTCGCGAGCTGCGAAATTTCATAGAGAGAATTTATATTCTCACTCCGACCGACTTTGTCGACGTGCACGACTTGCGTTTTGCCGGACTCGCAGCGGTTTCTGGAGGAATTGCTGGCGGATTCAGTGGGACCGGCGAGCTTGACGGGGATGTCGGCCTCGAGATGGGCGAGATAGGTGGCGCGGATGGAATCGACAACTTCCGAGAAGCCCGCGCGAAGTTCGAAAAAGAATATCTCTTGAGAAAGATCTCAGAGAACAAAGGCAATATTTCTAAGACCGCTGAGGCGATTGGTCTTGAGCGCAGCTACCTGCACCGCAAGATCAAAGGTTACGGCATCGATGTAGAGGAGATCGTCTAAATGCGTTGGTCAAAATCCCACTTGTTCACGATGAAGGATGCGCCAAACGACGCGGAAATTCCTAGCCACAAGCTGATGGCTCGCGCCGGTATGATAAAAAAGGTCGCACCAGGAATTTACACGTACGGAAACCTGGCGCTGCGGGCGATTCGGAAATTTGAAAATATCATTCGCCAAGAGCTCGACAAACGAGGCTGCCAGGAAGTTTTGATGCCAATGGTTCACCCTGCCGAACTTTGGCAGGAAACGAATCGTTGGAAGGAAATGGGAGACGGGCTTTTGAAGTTCAAAAACCGCAATGGCCACGACTTCTGCCTCGGAGCCACCCACGAAGAGGTGATTACGGACTACGTCCGTAAGGACGTGAAATCCTACCGCGATCTTCCGGCGAACCTCTATCAGATTCAAACCAAGTATCGCGATGAAATCCGCCCACGTTTTGGCTTGATGCGTGGTCGCGAGTTCATCATGAAAGACGCTTACAGCTTTGACGCCGATGAAAAAGCGGCTCTTGTGAGCTACGACCTCATGTACGATGCGTATAAGGCGATCTTCGACCGGCTTGGCTTGGAGTACCGGATCGTGGAAGCTGACGCCGGCAACATCGGCGGCAGCAAAACCAACGAGTTCCAAGTTTTAGCGGACGCTGGTGAAGACCACCTCATGGTGTGTGACACGTGTGATTTCGCAGCCAATATCGAGGTCGCACCGGCTTTGTCGAAAGCGGAAAAAGCAAGTGCCGAAGCTCTCCCGATGGAGTCGTTCCCAACTCCAAATCTAAAGTCCATCGGTTCGCTTTCGAAATCACTTGGCATCCCTGAAAGCAAGCTCGTAAAAACGATGTTTTTCTCGGCCAACGATGGAACCGATCCGGCAAATCCCCCTAGCAAAGACCTCAAAGCAGTCGCGATTTGCTTGGCGGGCGATGATGAAGTGAATCCGGTGAAACTTAAGAACGTGCTTGGCATGTCCAATCCGCCATTGATGCTGACCGATGAGGAAGTCAAAAAAACCACGGGCGCATGGCCGGGAAGCTGCGGGCCAGTGGGACTTTCAATTCCGGTCTACTTTGATTCAGCGATCGAAGGTTTTCAAAACTTCATCGTCGGGGCCAATCGAGATGCGGAACATTTGAAGAACGTTAACATTGGACGCGACTTCAAGGTGACGAAGTTTGCTGATCTGCGTATGGCAAAGCCTGGTCACGCGTGCCCGAGCTGCCAAGCAGCGGGCCGCAAAGGCGTCTATAAATCCTATCGTGGGATCGAAGTCGGCCACGTTTTTTACCTAGGGACAAAGTATTCCAAGACGATGGGCGCAACCTACCTCACGCAAGAAGGACAGCCGCTTCCTATTGAAATGGGCTGCTACGGAATCGGAGTTTCGCGCACGGTGCAGGCCGCAATTGAACAATCGCATGATGCCGACGGCATTGTTTGGCCACATGGTATCACGCCATTTGATATTCACATGGTGGTGCTTGATCCGGATCAAGAGGAAGTTCGTCAATCGGCAGAAGTTCTTTACCGTGAATTGCAAACGCGCGGTCTTGACGTCTTCATGGATGATCGTGCCGAACGCCCCGGGGTAAAGTTCAAGGATGCCGATCTCTTGGGGTTCCCAATTCGCCTAAATATCGGAGGCCGCGGCCTCAAAGAGGGCATCATCGAAATGATTCCTCGTAAGACCAAGGCTATGGAAAAAGTAAAAGCCGAAGAGGCGACGGAAAAGGTTCTTGAGCTCTTGCAGCTGATTCGATCAGGAAAGCTTCCTGGGGCAAACGCGTGAACGCTCAACCCATGAACTCGCATGAGCCCAAGGTTTTCGTCGCGCTGGATCTCGATCTGCCACGCGAGGCGGAGGCGATCGCCGAAAACCTCTCGGGGCTTGGTCTTGGGTTTAAGCTGGGGCCTCGTCTGATGCTTCGCGAAGGCATGTCGCTTGTGCGTTCGATCGCCAAACACGGCCAAGTCTTTATTGACTGCAAGCACTTCGATATTCCGTCGACGATGGAATCGGCAGTTCGTGCGGCGTTTGAAGCTGGCGCAAGCTATTCAACGATTCATACCTTGGCGGGACCTCAGGCATTAAAGAAAATGGCGGAGGTCGAAGCCGAGCTCAGTCGTGAGCGCGCGTTTCGTGTGCTCGCAGTTACAGTTCTCACGAGCTTCTCGCAAGACTCGCTCCCAATTCATTTGAAAGACTCCAAGATTGAAAGTCTCGTCGAGGCGCTGGCGAAAGAGTCTCGAGCCAATGGGGTAAAAAGCTTTGTCTGCTCGCCTCATGAGGCGAAGAGGCTGCGCGAAGCGATACCTGATAGCTTCCTCGTAACGCCTGGTATCCGGCCTGAAGGTTCGAGCACGGGTGATCAGGTTCGTATCGAAACTCCAAAGGCCGCAAAGCTAGCTGGCAGCAGCGCGCTTGTCGTTGGTCGCCCGATCCTAGAGGCGGCTGATCGACGTGCCATGGCCGAAAAAATTCTGGCCGACTTCAATTGAAAGAGAAAGGCTCCCATGTCCAAAAATAAATTCTCAAAAAGCGGTGGCTCCCAAGGCGGATCACGAGGCGGCTCGCGAACAGGCTCCGGCGGTGGAGCAAACAAGGCAAATCGGCGTGGCGGCCGACCGAGTTCCGCAGCGGGGTCACAGGCTGGCCGCTCAAAGGGCGGCTCTCAAGATCGATTTGGCGGTCGAGCGAGCAGAGCGGGTGAAGGCGCGTCGCCAATTGAGGCTTCCGAGCCACGCATGATCGTTCCGCGCCCTGGTGGCGGTGCGAGTTCCGCACCTCGTACGAAAGCGGGATCGGCCTTCATGATCTCCGGTCGCGAACGTCTTTCGCTAGGCATTCATTCGGTGCGAGAGGCAATCAAAGTTCGGCCGCACGCCATCAAGCGCCTGGGGCTTCGTGACGACTACCCACGCGCACCTCAATTAAAAGAACTTGCTGAGCTGGCTGAAGCAAATTCCATTGAGATCCAAACACTAACGGGATCCGACCTCGATGGCATCGGTTCGGGGCACCAAGGTGTTGCAGCCGTCATCACCGAATCGCCCAAGCTAGATTTCGAAGCGTTAAAGGCTATGGAAAAGTGCGTGCTCGTCGCGTGCGATGGTCTCGAAGATCCGATGAATCTCGGTTCGATTCTGCGCTCGGCTTGGCTCTTGGGGGCGAGTGGCGTGCTACTTCCGCAAGATCGCAGCGTTTCGGTTACAACTGCGACCGTGAAAGTGGCAAGCGGCGGGGCTGAGCATGTTCCTGTTGAAATCTGCTCAAACCTGCCTCGTGAACTCGAGCTATTTCGCGAAGCCGGCTTTTGGGTCTTTGGCCTAGCGGAAAAAGGTAAAGGCGTGCCGTGGGATTTTAAACTTCCCGAGAAAGTGATCTGGGTAGTGGGGTCGGAATCGTCAGGCCTCAGAGTTACTGTCGAGCGGGCGTGTGATGAACTCGTACGCCTTCCGCAGATCCCCGGTGGTTCAAGCTACAATGCGGCGGTGGCCACAGCCATGGCCCTTTATGAGTCCGTCAGGCAGAACGGGTTACCCGGAACGCCAAAGAATTAGGCGATTTTTCGCCTGATTTTGGTCGGTTCTGGAAAAGTCTTTGACTCGGTTCTTGTGGAGCCCGTAAATGGTGAGCCGTTCTTTTGTTCGAGGCTGGTTTAGCTCAATTGGTAGAGCAGCTGATTTGTAATCAGCAGGTTGCGGGTTCGAGTCCCATAACCAGCTCCATTTTTAGAAAACCGGAAACGGAATTCAAAAAAAGAGAGACCCGAGAGTCGAGCGAAGTCGATGTGTTCCGCGGATCGACAGATTGAAAGCGCAGCTTAGTAAGGGCGTAGGTTGAGCGGAGAGGTACCCAAGTGGCCAACGGGGGAAGACTGTAAATCTTCTGGCTCTGCCTTCGCAGGTTCGAATCCTGCCCTCTCCACCACTTTTCGGACGCTGACTCAGATCGCTTCTTCTGACTGTTTTTATTCGCAGGCGCTATTGACGGCAAACGAGGTTTGGAACGGGCGGGAGTAGCTCAATTGGCTAGAGTATCAGCCTTCCAAGCTGAGGGTTGCGGGTTCGAGACCCGTCTCCCGCTCCAATTTTCTCGAATCTGTCTTTAGGCCCTCGCCTAATTCGGCGACGCCTCTGAAATCTTCTCGCCCATGTGGCTCAGTGGTAGAGCACGCCCTTGGTAAGGGCGAGATCGGGGGTTCGATTCTCCCCATGGGCTCCAGTTTTGTCGCTTCGGCCTCCGCGCAGGCACCCTCCGCAGGAGGGCCCACCAGCGTGCTGCTTTTCGCGCAGGGGCGCGAAAAGATTTTCTCTATCTGGTTATGTCGCTTCGACCTCCGCGCAGGCGCCCTCCGCAGGAGGGCCCACCAGCGTGCTGCTTTTGATGCAGGAACATCGAAAGATCCTTTGCTGTTTCTCGAAGGGGTTTGGTGTGGCTGGAGTTGCTTAGTAGAGAGGCGTTGACGCATCGAGACGATAGGCGCTAGCGAAAACGCGTCTTTCTATGTCGGATTAGGTTTGCGTTTTTCGCTACTCTATGGGAACTCTCGTCATCTCACGGCGAATTTTCATTCGGCCGCCGGGCGTTTTGCGTCTTCTGGTTTGTGCGAATTGGTTTGTGCAGATTCCATCCTTCCCTGGGTTTTTTTGAAGCCCTCGGCGTCACGAAGGTCTCTGTCATAAAGGTCTCTCGACAGATAAACAGAAGATCAAATCTGCAGTGGTGGTCGCGATAAGTCCGAGCGGGTGTTGCCGATATGGCGCGAATCCGAAAAACGGCACGAGTCGCAAAGAAGGTTGGTCGGAGTAAGTTTGAGAAAAACGAGTTAGAAAAATTAATTTAGCTTGAGTCCTGAGTGAAGCGGACATCGCTGCGCCAGAGAAAAATCAGCTAGTGTTTTTGGGCGAAGTTCCCAGGAGGAAGTAATGTCTAAGGAGAAGTTTGACCGGAGTAAACCCCACGTCAACATCGGCACCATCGGTCACGTCGACCACGGTAAAACATCGCTGACTGCAGCGATCACAAAAGTTCTCGCTGAAACAGGCGGAGCAACCTTCCTCGCTTACGATCAGATCGACAAAGCTCCGGAAGAAAAAGCTCGCGGTATCACGATCTCGACTTCGCACGTTGAATATCAGACTGCGAACCGCCACTACGCGCACGTCGACTGCCCAGGTCACGCTGACTACGTAAAGAACATGATCACTGGTGCGGCTCAGATGGACGGCGCGATCCTCGTCGTTTCTGCTGCTGACGGTCCTATGCCACAAACTCGTGAGCACATCCTCCTCGCACGTCAGGTTGGCGTTCCTGCGATGGTTGTCTTCATGAACAAAGTTGACATGGTTGACGATAAAGACCTTCTCGAGCTCGTCGAAGTTGAAATTCGCGAACTTCTCTCGAAGTACGAATTCCCTGGCGACGAAATTCCAATCGTAAAAGGTTCGGCTCTCTGTGCTCTTGAAAACAAGAACCCAGAAATCGGCCGCGATGCGATCTTGAAGCTGATGGCTGAAGTTGACCGCTACATCCCGCAGCCAGAGCGCGCTGTTGATAAGCCGTTCTTGATGCCGGTTGAAGACGTATTCTCGATCTCTGGTCGTGGTACGGTTGTTACTGGTCGTGTTGAGCGCGGTATCGTAAAAGTAAACGACGAAATCGAAATCGTTGGTCTCGCACCAACTCAGAAGACAGTCGTTACTGGTATCGAAATGTTCCGTAAGCTTCTTGACGAAGGTCGCGCTGGAGACAACTGCGGATGTCTTCTTCGTGGTACGAAGAAAGAAGAAATCGAGCGCGGACAAGTTCTCGCGAAACCAGGCTCGATTAAGCCACACAAGAAATTCAAAGCAGAAGCCTACATCCTCACAAAAGAGGAAGGTGGACGCCATACTCCGTTCTTCAACGGCTACCGTCCTCAGTTCTACTTCCGTACAACTGACGTGACAGGTGTTGTGACTTTGAAAGAAGGAACAGAGATGGTCATGCCTGGCGACCGCGTGGAAATGCAAGTTGAGCTCATCGCGCCAATCGCGATGGAAAAAGAGCTCCGCTTCGCGATCCGCGAAGGTGGCCGTACAGTTGGCGCCGGCGTCGTTGTCGAAGTCACTGAGTAATCATGCAAGTCGGTGGGCGTGAGTTTCGCGCCCATTGAAAAGCTCTTATAAGGCCGTGGCTCAAGAAGGCCCGGCCTTGTAAGTTCTAAGAAAGTTTTAAATTCGAAGATCGCCAAGTTCAAAGATCGTGGGATCGACAGTTTTAGGTAGGGCAGTAGCTCAATTGGTAGAGTTACGGACTCCAAATCCGTCGGTTGGGGGTTCGAGTCCCTCCTGCCCTGCCAATTTTTAGGTCCGACGATCATAGCCTCCGAGATTTGCACTTGGAGTGCGAACTTGGAGTTGAGTGGAACAAGTGAGAGGTCACAAGGTATGGACAGCGCAGTAGCCACGAATCGCAAGGCCGCGACAGTCGGCTTCATGGCGGCCGGAGTTCTGGTCGGCATCGCTCTTAAAGTTCTCGTTGATTCGGCTGCGGCGATCACAACGGGTGGTCTCGGACAGTTTTTTGCGAAAGATCTTTTCCGTCACGGTTTGCCCGTTGTCGGGGGTCTCGCGGTTTTTGTAGCTCTTCAGGCGAATGCTTCCATTCGCACTTGGGGCGACGAAGTGGTGACAGAGCTCCGTAAGGTCGTTTGGCCTAGCCGTGAGGACACGACTCGTATGACGATTGTGACTTGCATTATGTTGGTAATTTCTGGCATCGCTCTTGGCGCGCTGGATTTGGTGTCCGGCAAGATGGTCGAATGGTTGGTGAATTTGGACGTGGTTCGATTCGTATCTCGCATTTTTGGGGCATAAATTCGCGTCTTTGGCCGCGCTCTGGCCCGTTCCGCTTTTTAGGCGGTTTCAGGAGTTAAAATGGAAAAAAAGTGGTACATCGTTAACGTCTCCACAGGCAGTGAGGCGACTGCCAAAGCCTCTATCGAAAAGCGTATTCAGCAGCACAAGATGGAAGAGTCCTTTGGCCAGATTCTAATTCCGGCCGAGAGCGTTGTTGAGTTGGTAAAAGGCCAAAAGACCACGAGATCCAGGAAGTTTTTTCCAGGTTATATGTTTGTTGAGATGGTTCTCAGCGAAAAAACTTGGCATCTCGTAAAAGGATCGTCAAAAGTAACAGGCTTCGTTGGTGGCCAAAAGCCGACAGCTGTTCCGCCGGAGCAGGTTCTGCGAGTGACTCAGCAAATGGAAACAGGTGCTGAGAAACCTCGTCCGAAGCTGAAATTCTCGGTAGGAGAGAATGTCACTGTTGTTGATGGTCCGTTCACAAACTTCAACGGAACCGTTGAGGACATCAACGAAGAAAAAGGGAAGGTCAAAGTTTCGGTCAGCATCTTCGGGCGTGCGACGCCTGTCGAGTTGGACTTCATCCAGGTTCAAAAGGCCTGAGTCAGAAGCTTCGGTTCTCTCAATTGATTTTGAAATTGATTTCGCTCAGATAATGCCGCGTAGACGCGAAAAGTGTCGACGCGAAAAGTGTCGACGCGAAAAGTGTCGACGCGAAAGAAATTGAGCAAAAAGTTCTTCGGGCATGGGGCCTGGAGGACGACGGTCGAAAGACCACAGAACTAACCCCCGCGAAGGAGTGGGAATATGGCTAAAAAAGTCACTGCAATGATTAAGTTGCAGAT
>CAKQVW010000123.1 GCA_934277865.1 uncultured Pseudobdellovibrionaceae bacterium
ATAGAATCCACTGATTGCGACAACGGACGTGGGAAAACACATTTCACGGGTGGTAAGTGTGGCTCCCGGGCCGAAAAATCCGAGGATTTTACTACGAGGCGACACTAACGAACGGCTACCTCCCCCGCCATGCTCACGATACCCTTGTGGCACGGAAACATTCATCGCCCGGCCTCCGAGGCCCGTTGCGAAGCTCGCTGTCGTGATGGAGCTAAAGAGCACGGTGCCATTTTCCAGGCGGTAGGTAAAAGGCACGTCTGGCAAAAGGAAGAAATTGAAGTAACCGCTAAAGATCGAGGTGCGTTCGACGATCATCGGGTTTTTGCCCGGCGGGGCGAAATACATGTTCACCACCCCGGTTGGAGTCGAGCCGTCTGCATTGAAGTAGCGGCCAGAGATGGAGCCTTCGCCTGTGCTATTGCTGGCAGCCGCCAGAGCGATATTCACGGGCTCCACGGCGTTCACCAGATTTTTGGTGACGTCGCCATAGTAAAACACCATCTCGCCTTCTTTGTCCTGAGTGGCCATGTTGTAGTCTTGAATCAGCGTGAGAACTTGGATCAATCGGCTGCTTCCACGTGGCACCGTCAGTTCAAATTCTGCCGGCGGGGTTGGGATCACCTCGGAGCTCAGATTGTCGCGGTCAAGTTGCCAGATATAGACAATCGGAGTTGGGATATCGGGACCCGAGATATTGATCATCACACGATCGACGACCTTCACGATCGACAAGGCGCCGGTTTTTCCGTTCTTCTGCGTGAGCTTGCTCCAGTCCGGCATCTGCATGTTTACAGATGTGACTTCAGCCTTTTTTGTACAGCCAAACGATACCGACAATGCGATCGCAAGTGAGCTCAATTTGATGAATCGCAACACCGATTTTCCTCCGGAAATAAACGAATGGTTCCCAGGGTCTTATCGGTCATTTCTCATCAAAACTTGTCGAACTTTCGGCCTCTGAATCAATTTGAGAAAAAGCTCGCGATGGCAAATCCAAGCGCGGCAAAAGTGAGCGCCAGAAAGAAATTCGCCAGCGCGCGCGTCTCAGCTTGTGTTCGTAAGGAATCGTCTTGTGGACTGGGGCGTTCGTGGGAGCGGGAATCTCGCTCCTCGTGCGGGATGGCGGGCGATTGGCTTCTCAGAATTTCGATCTCGTTTTTTAACTCTTGAATGCGGGTCTCCAGGCTCTTGGTGTGAAGCTTTTGAGCGCGAAGTTCATCCGTATTCTGTGCGATGCGGTCGGAATCTGCGGTGCGAGCAACGCCTTGAAGCCAAAACGCTGCATCCAATGCCGGATATTTGTCTTGAAGTGCGAGATACCAGGCCAGCGCCCGCCAGATATGCGGCGGGGCGCTCTCCCCTTGTGTCCAGCGGGTCCAGGCCGAGGGATCGACTAAAAGCAGTTGCGCCATTTTTCGTTGGCTGAGGCCGAGTGTGTTTCGGACCTCCTCGAGCCCTCCCAGGCGGCGTTCGATCACCTTGGCTTCCGCCTCGTATCGCTGGCGAAGGCTGCTGCGGGCGCGTGGTTTTGTGCTTGAGGCCTCTCGAATCTCATCCAAAAAAGGGGGTATTTCGATAGCTGGAGCCTGTTGGAGGCTCATGTTTTCCGCCCCACTGATTGGTTCTATGGCTGGCTCCACCGCTGGTTCGTTGATCTGTTCCATGCACCCTCCTTGGACCTTATTGGGGGCCTCTGGCCCGCCAGTCCTGTTGCCTTAAGCAACATTTTCGATGTGAAATACAATTTAAAGCGTTGCGAAATACAATATATGAACTTTCCAAGGCTGTTTTGGCAACCGTAAATCCATGAAATCTGGACGTTTTTTATCTCGCAAACGAAAAAGCCTCGAATTTTCCTCGGCCGGAGGGGTATCGCTCACACTTATAGTTATAAGTGTGAGTATTAAATTAATGTTTTTATTGAAAAATTTTAAAATGAATGTTTAGCTGCCTTCAGGGCTGATCCGTTTTGGTACCCTTGATCGAACCACTCGCCGGAGGTTTTAAAAGGTCATGGCCACCTCGACTCGCTATGCACTGAATAAAAACAAGTACTTACTTGATCCCGAGGTCGATCGCCTCGAACGGCTGCTGGAAAACCAGCCTCCGGCCGAAGACCGGGACGTCCTTCTTCTCTGGTTGGCGCTGAAGACTGGCGCCCGCGCCACCGAGCTTTTAAATCTTCGGAAGGTCGATTTGAACCCGTACGATCGCACCTTGTTTATCCGTGGAATTAAGGGGTCCAACGACCGCGAACTCCCCTTGGCCCCCTGGCTTTTTGAACGTCTTCGAGAATACTCGGAAAGACCTATAAGCGAGGACAACCGGGGGCCGCTCGGGCCGAAGGGGCAGGACCTTTTTCCGATCGGCTATCACCGCCTCCGGCAGGTGTGGGATCTCTATCGGCCGTGCGGCAAGAAGTTTCACGCCCTCCGGCACACCTTTGCGATTCGACTTTATCGCAAGACAAAGGACCTGCGCCTGGTGCAGGTGGCGCTCGGACATCGTAACATTACCAACACGATGATTTACGCGGACTACGTCTACTCTCAGCAGGAACTTCGAAAGCTTATCCTATGAAGACGCCCATAAAGACACCCACTGCGCTTTCAAAGCTGGTGCTTTTGGCCTGCCTTTTTCAGATGGGCGCGGGCGCCTCTCACGTGGCGGCCGCGACATCGCCTGCGCGGGGCAAGATCGATGAAATTCGCCTTTGGAAGTCCGATTCCTCACTGCAGAAAATCGCAAAAGGGTTAAATCCACTCAAACAACCTGTGGGCGACGGGGCTCTGGGGCTGAATCGTCGATTTCCCGAGCGTGTTCAAGTCACACATCAGGCCGAAGGCTGGAATTGGATTCGATCGGGCGTGGCGCTCGGAAACGGATTCATCATCGATCGCGGAATTATGGCGTTTGAATGGGCCTTTGCGCGTATGTCAGATGATGGAGCCTTTGGCGAATCCAAAACCGTCGAGATCTCGCACTTCTTAGGCCTCTATGCCCGCTCTGTTTTGCTGCTTCGATCGGCCAATCAGACAGCGCGCGCCAAGCGCTTGGCGCGCTTGATTCCTCGTCTGGAAATGTCGCTCAGAAGCTCGCGCTCGTTATTGGGAGAAAAGCGTTGGAATGGCGAAGAGCTGCGTACATGGGCCACCCATCAGCGCGTGCAAGCGGCCGTGGCGGCTTATTGGATTGGACGACTTCTGGTGAATCCTGGGCTTAAAAAAACGTCGGACATTTGGCTCGAGGAAGCCTTGAAGCGCCAAGAAGCTGTCGGGATTTTTCCCTGCGGCTTTCCGCCCGGTTCAAAAGCCGCGTGGTCGGCACAAATCGAAATCCTCGAAGGTCTTCAGGGACTCGCGCTTCAAGATTCTTACTATGCAGCCAAGCTTCGTCTCCCCATCCAAAATGGGTTTCGCTGGCTCGAGAAGTCGCAGACCGTGGCAAAGAAAAACCCCGTTGGTCTAACGGGGCTGGTGACGTTTGCTAGCTATGCCGCATGGACGGGAAACAAGTACGCCTCGGATCTCGTTAAAGCTCGGCTAAAGGCCCTCAAGCTCTAAAAAACAAACGCGTTTTAACAATTGCCGCCGACCGGTAATCTCTTAGTTGTCGATCCAGTGAGAGCGTCGCGGTGCGCGTTCGCGCATTTGGCGATCTCGACGGGACTCCTCTTTTTCGCGCCGAACTTCTTCACGTGCTTCACGTGACTCGGAATCTAAACGAGATTCAATGGCTGGGATCGTTTCACCAAATTCAAGGCCGCGCGCACGAACCTGCCGCGAGCGACGATCCAGCGGAAACGCCCCGCCGCCCAGCTCGTCACCGAGGTCAATTCGCAGCTGCTTTTTGTCGCGAACTTCCTTTGGGCGTCCCAGAGCCTCGTGGCGTTCAAAGTCGCGCTGGCTGCGCGCACGTTCGTCGAGCGATTGATAGAGCGCCCGAGTGACAGGATCCATTTTATTTACGTCGGCGGCCGCTTCGGGCTCCGACGCAGGAGCGCGTTCTGCGGGCGGAGTTTCGTTGCCGATCGCCGCTTGCGCCGAAGCGCCTGCCGCGACTCCGAAAACGAAGGCACTAACTCTTAAAACCTTTGCCCACGATGCGTTCGTCATAAAATCCTCCACAAAACTTCAAGCCAAACACCCAAAACCGAAAAAACCGACATCTGGAAGCACTGAAAGATCTGGGCCGTCTCAAATCGAAATGATTGGGATTTGAGGACAATTTGGGCGCCAAAGAGCTAACAGGTGCTTAGTGCGCCGATCACCTGCCCTATATTTAGACACCCTTAAGCCTGTTCCAAGGAATTCACGTCTAACTACTTGATTTTATCCGTAGGTCGGGTATTTTGAGCGGCTCATCTTTCTAAAGTGGAGCGAGTATGCCAACACCCAAGAAACGGACAACACGTTCGAAGCGTGATATGCGCCGTGCACATGACTTTTTGACGCCGAACACATCAGTGAAATGTGCGAACTGTGGTTCGCTGAAGCTCCCACACGTCGTGTGCAGCTCGTGCGGTTACTACAAGGGCGAAGAAGTCGTCGTCGCAAAGAACTAAGCGTCGATCACACGGTTGAGCAAAACACCCGGTCTGAGGCGGAGCTGATTTCGGTATGAGATCAGAGACGTGTCTCAAGTCCGGGTGTCTGCTTTTGGAGTTTCTGCTCAATAAAAAACTCGTGTGCTAGACACATCTGCTTATTATTTGTCGCCACGGGGCGAAGTGCGTTCCCTTTTAATTCCGGCTAAATTTTGCCCCTCGAAACGAGAAGATCGCTTGGATCTCGGAGAAAGGGACGACAGATGTCGGACACAGCAAATACGGAAACTTCAAACGTCCAGCACGCACCTGGGAAACCTGCGGCTACACCGTTCCAGACAAAGATTAGCGGAACGGGTTCGTACCTTCCTGAGAAGCTTCTGACCAATGCGGATCTCGAAAAGATGGTTGAGACCAACGATGCCTGGATCGTCGAACGCACCGGCATCCGCCATCGCCACATCGCCGCCGAAGGCCAATTCACCAGCGACATCGGATTGATCGCAGCTCAGCGGGCGCTTCAAGCGGCAGGTCTCACCGCGCAAGATATCGATATGATCATTTTCGCAACTGTCAGTGGTGATCAGCCAACACCGTCGACCGCTTGTGTTTTGCAGCACAAACTGGGCGCGCGAAACGTGATGGCGTTTGATCTCAATGCCGCGTGTTCGGGATTTGTCTACGGCCTCGGTATTGCCGATCAATTCATTCGCACAGGACTCTACCGCCACATCCTGGTGGTCGGCGCCGAGGTTTTGCACCCGTTTGTGAATTACAAAGACCGTGAAACGTGCATCCTCTTTGGTGACGGTGCAGGCGCGGTGATCGCAAGTCGCGCGGAAGCAAACGATCCATCCAAGATCTTTTCGATGCACATGCGCGCCGATGGTTCGCTTGGCGAGCTGTTTATGTTGAAAGCCGGCGGCAGCGCAATTCCGATGAGTGCAGAGGCCTTGGAAAAAGGCCTGAACTATCTCTCGATGCGTGGTCGCGAGATTTTCAAACACGCGGTTCGCACGATGTCCGATGTTTGCCAGCAAGCTCTCGATGTCAATGGTATGACCATGGATCAGATTCAGTGGTTGATTCCACATCAGGCGAATCTTCGCATCATCGATGCGGTTGGAAAGCACTTCGGGATTCCGGCTGAACGCGTGATTGTGAATGTTCACGAAACCGGAAATACAAGTGCGGCAACTGTGCCGGTGGCCTTCGACGAGGCCGTGCGCGATGGCCGAATCAAACGCGGTGACAACGTGCTGCTGACGGCGTTTGGCTCGGGTCTGACGTCTGGAAGTCTGCTTCTTAAATTCTAATTTTTTAGAGGGGTTTTTCACGTGAAATGGGGCGCATTGTTCCCTGGCCAAGGCAGTCAGTCTGTCGGCATGGGGAAGTTTCTTTTCGATGAATTTCAAACCGCTCGGCATCTTTTTGAGGAGGCTGGCGATGCTTTGAAGCAGGACATGAAAAAGCTTTGCTTTGAAGGGCCTGAGAGCGAGCTTCAGCTGACAGAGAACACGCAGCCAGCACTGGTCCTGGTCTCGACCGTCACAGCCCGCGTGGCCCACGAGGCCACAGGTGTTCAGATTGAGGCCGGAAGCGGCCACTCTGTTGGCGAGTACGCAGCGCTTGTGCACGCAGGTGTTTTGCAATTCACCGATGCTCTTCAGGCGGTTCGTGCGCGTGGTCGAGCGATGCAAAAGGCGGTGCCGGTTGGCCAAGGAGCCATGTGTGCGGTCTTGGGACTTCAAGATGACGTGGTGAAAAAGCTCTGCGCCGAGGTCGAAAAAGCCTCGTGCTTCCCGCTTGAACCGGCAAACTTCAACTCCCCTGGTCAGGTGGTCGTCAGCGGATCGGCAAAAGCGGTCGAATGGATGCGTGAAAACGTGAAAGCAGAATGGATGAGCGACAAGTTCGGTCCTGATTCTGGGAAACCGAAATTCATTCCTTTGGCCGTGTCAGCCCCCTTCCACTGTCGTTTGATGAAACCTGCGGAAGAAGAAATGGCGATTGTTTTAAAAGGGATTTCGTTCTCGGCTCCCAAGACGGCCGTCTTACAAAACTTGACGGCCTCTAGCGCAAATTCTCCAGACGAGATTCGCGAAAAGCTGATCGGGCAAATCTCGGGCGCCGTGTTGTGGACTCAGTGCCAGCAGGAGCTCTTAAATCGCGGCCTCACAAAGTACGTTGAATTTGGCGCAGGCCGGGTGCTTCAAGGACTGGCCAAGAAGATCGCAGGCGATCAGGCGCAAGTGTTTGGACTGAACTCGATTGCCGATTTGAAAACGCTGGAAGCGGCGACGAAATAGTCGGGAGGACTTATGTCAGAGGATACTTTAAAACCAACTGGAACGAAGCTCGTGGGTCGCCGAATTGCGGTGACGGGTTCATCGCGTGGAATCGGGGCAGGTATCGCAAATTGGTTGGCCGCTGAAGGTGCACAAGTGGTGGTGACCTATTCGTCCAACGAGGCCGCGGCGCAAGAGGTGGTCAAATCTCTGCAGGGCTCAGGTCACCTCTGTCTCCCCTTGAATGTGTCGGACGAGGCATCGGTGGAGGCGTTTTTCGCCAAGGTCCAAGAGGCTGGAGGCCTTCACGGGCTGGTGAACAATGCGGGTATCGAAAAAGATCAGCTGATCCTTCGCATGAAGACCGAAGAATTTGATGCCGTAATAGGCACAAATCTTCGCGGCACATTCCTCTGCGCCCGTGCTGCGATCAAAATGATGTTCAAAGCCAAGGTTGCTGGTTCGATCGTCAACATCACTTCAGTCATCGGTGAAATGGGCAACCCTGGACAGAGCAATTACGCGGCCTCCAAGGCCGGCGTTGAAGGCCTGTCAAAGTCCCTTGCAAAAGAGGTCGCTTCCCGTGGAATCCGCATCAATTGCGTTGCTCCGGGCTTTATTGACACCGATATGACGCGCAAGATGAACGAGGATCAAAAGGCCAAGATTTTGTCGGGTGTTCCACTGGGTCAAATGGGCCAGACCTCGGATATAGCGGCTGCGACGGCCTTTTTGCTTAGCGATGAGGCGCGTTATATTACAGGTCAGACCTTGAGTGTTAACGGCGGACTCTATATCTAATTTCCTTCTGACTTTGAAATTTGAATTTAAATAAAAACGAAAACCAAAAGTTCGACTCCCAGGAGGTGTCTAAATGGTAGCAACAGTTCAACCTAAAGTTCGCGAAGTAATTGCAGATCAGCTCGGCGTTGACCCAGAGCGCGTAAAAGTCGAAGCATCGTTCATCGACGATCTCGGCGCAGACAGCCTCGACATCGTGGAACTCGTCATGGCCGTTGAAGAAGAATTCGGCATTGAAATTCCAGACGAAGACGCAGAAAAGCTGAAAACAGTCGGCGACTTCTGCAGCTACCTTCAAGCGAAAGGCAAAGCGTAAGCTTTCCTGAATTCCGGCATTCCGGAATTCCCGTGTACAGGTATTAAAACGCGCAATTCCGCAAGTTCTGCGAATTGCGCGTTTTTGTTTTTTGACCCCGCGCCGCAAAGCCATATCACTATACGAAAATCGCAAAATCTGTAGAAT
>CAKQVW010000124.1 GCA_934277865.1 uncultured Pseudobdellovibrionaceae bacterium
GTGACATCCAAAGCCGTGGTCGGCTCATCGGCAATCAAGAGTTCGGGCTCACTTGCAAGTGCCATAGCGATCGACACCCGTTGACTCATCCCTCCCGACAGTTGGTGCGGATAGGCCGCCCAGCGTTCTTCGGGTGCGGGAATCCCAACTTCCTTTAAAAGCGAGAGACCGCGAGCCAGACGCGCTTTGGCGTCACGCATCCCCATTTTGATTTTTAGAACCTCTTCGATCTGAAAACCGACGGTGAACGACGGATTCAAACTCGACATCGGGTCCTGAAAGATCATGGCGATTTCGCGCCCGCGAATGGCGCGATATTGATCTTCCGTGAGCGACAGAAGATCACGCCCCTTCCACGACGCGTGACCTCGGGCCACCGCTCCGTTCGGCAAAAGCCCCATAATCGAAAGTGCCGTCAGCGACTTACCAGAGCCAGACTCTCCAACGACACCAAGAGACTTTCCTTTATCCAAGACAAGATCGATCTCTCTTAACGGGCGTGCACCGTGAATCTCAAGAGAAACGCCTCGAAGCTCCAGCATCAGGCCTCCTCACGAGTTTTTAGCTTCGGGTCGAACACATCACGCAAATGGTCGCCAAGAAGATTGAACGACAAAATGACGATCAAGATGCAAAGCCCAGGAGCTGTCACCAACCATGGCTGACTTTCCACATACGCGCGCGAGTCCGCAAGCATCGTGCCCCATTCGGCCATCGGTGGACGCGCTCCGAGTCCAAGAAAACCAAGAGCCGCCACATTGAGAATCCCCTCACCAAACCCCATCGTCCCCTGCACAAAGATCGGCGCCAGAGAGTTGGGAAGCAGCTCCATTGTGACAATTCGAAATCCACCTGCCCCGTAGAGTTTTGCCGAAAGCGAATAGGGTTTGGATTTCTCTTCGCGAATCGTCGCGCGCACGAGGCGCACAACTCCAGGTACGGCCGTGACGGCCGCCGCGATCACCGCATTCACCAGGCTTGGCCCCAAGATGGTCACCACCACGATCGCAAGTAGAATACTGGGGAGCGCCATCATGGTATCCATCAACCGCAAAACAGCAGCCTCGACAAGACCACCCTTCCAACCGGCAAGCGCACCCAAAACGACACCGATGACGAGGCTGAGTACCGTCACAGCAAAACCCGCCAAAAGAGAAATGCGCGCGCCGTAGATAAGCCGTGAAAAGAGATCTCTTCCCACATCATCCGTGCCCAATAAAAACCGTGGATCCCATCCGTCTGAAAAGAACGGCGGAAGCGAGTACGCGCCCTCAAAGGTTTGGGCCGGATCATAGGGAGCGATAAGAGGTGCAAAGATCGCAAACACAGCGGTCACACCCAAGAGCGACATCGCGAGAATGATCAGTGGCCCACCGAGGCTGCGGCGGATTTTATTTAGCATCGGCTTCATCCGCGACCTCTCGAACGCGGCGAAATCACGTAGTAGAGGATTTCGACAAGCAGACTTGTCACCAACACCACGACCGCCACCATGAGAATTCCACCTTGGATGACAGGGTAATCGCGCGAGAGCACGGCTGACACCAACCAGCGACCAAGCCCCGGCCAAGAAAAAATCGTCTCCGTCAAAATGGCGCCAGTGAGGATGGTGCCCAGCATCAGTCCGATGACAGTCACCACCGGAATCAGCGCGTTTCTCAGCGCATGAAGTGCCACAACTCGGAATTTCGACAACCCCTTGGCGCGGGCCGTACGAACATAGTCTTCGCCCAAGACCTCAAGCAGACTGGAGCGAGTCATCCGCGCGATCACGGCAAGAGGAACTGTCGCCAACACGCTGGCCGGCAAAAGTAGATGATGGATCACACTTTTAAAGGCCGCCCAGGATTCGGCGAGGCTTGCCGGCATCAGCCAAGAATCGATCAGCAAGAGGCCAGACCTCAACACCACATCGTGTTCGACGCCAATGCGGCCCGAAACCGGCAACCATGCAAGCTTCACGCTGAAGATCACGATGGCCATGAGTCCCCACCAGAAGATCGGCATCGAATAAAAACTCACCGCTAGGCCCATCGAGAGACGGTCGAAAAAACGGCCGCGATGAAGAGCCGCAAAAATTCCAAGTGGCACACCGATCAAGGTTGCGAGGAAAAGGGCCGTGAGCCCCAGCTCCGCTGTCGCCGCCAGTCGCTCAAGAAACTCGGCGGCGACCGATCGCCCTGAGAGAATCGAAACACCTAAGTCCCCTCGTAAGGCATTCCAGACAAAGAGGCCATACTGCTCAATCAAAGGACGATCAAGACCGATGCGAGCTTTGAGTTCTGCGATCGCTTCGGGCGAAGCGCCGCGCTCGCCGATCAGCAACGTCACGGGATCACCGGGAACAAGGCGAATCAAGAAAAACGCGACGAGCGTAATTCCTAACAAAGTCGTCGCGATCTGCCCTAGCTTAAAGGACTTATTGGCCAGCGACATTCGCCCCTATCACTTCTTCTCGACAACCACGCCGCCGAAGTAGTCCGTTCCAAATGGTGACATCGAATAGCCCTTCACACGTTTTTCCATCGCACGAAACGCCTTCGCGTGCGCGAGAGTCACCCAAGGAAGTTCTTTTTTGAAGACCTCTTGCGCCTTCATATAAAGCTTGGTGCGAGCCGCCTGATCGGGCGCTTGGCGCGCCTCCGTCACAAGCTTATCGAACTCCTTGTTGCACCAGCGCGCATAGTTCGATCCGCCTTTGATGGCCGCACAACCGAGAAGCGTCCCCAGGAAATTGTCCGGATCGCCGTTGTCGCCAGTCCAGCCAATCAGAAGCATGTCGTGCTCGCCCTTGCGAGCCTTATCCAAGTAAGTTCCCCATTCGTAGGACACGAGTTTGGCTTTGATACCGATCGCCGCAAGGTCGGCTTGCATCATCTCGGCCATCTTCTTGGCGTTGGGGTTGTAGGGACGAGAAACCGGCATGTACCAAAGCGTCGTCTCAAAACCGTTCGGGAAACCAGCCTCCGCCAAAAGTTTCTTGGCGCCGGCTACGTCAAAGTCGATGTCCTTGATGGACTTATTGTAAGACCACATCGCAGGAGGAATCGGATTCACGGCGACGGTGGCTTGGCCTTGGTAGATCGCATCGAGATAGGTCTTACGATTCAAAGCTTTTGCAATGGCCTCACGAACACGGCGATCACCAAGCGGCTTTTTTTCGACGTTCAACGCAAGGTAGCCCACGTTGAGACCTTCTTGTTCGATGACGGAAAGTTTCATTTCTTTTTTGATAGAGGGAATGTCGAGTACCGAAGGCTCGGCCACAAACTGACACTCTCCACGCTTCAACTTTTGCGTGCGAACGCTTGGATCCGTCGTGATCGCGAAGATCAGACGTTCAATACTTGGCTTACCTTCGAAGTACTCGGCGTGCGCCTCGAAACGAATCTGCGAATCCTTTTCGTAACGAACAAACTTAAATGGTCCCGTTCCGACTGGTTCAAGATCGATTTTCTCGAGTGTCTTGGTTTTTTGAAGCTGTTCGCCGTATTCGGCCGAAAGGATCGAGGCGAAGTCCATGGCCATGTTGGCGATGAACGGTGTCTCCGGACGTGTCAGCACAAACGTCACCGTGTGATCATCGACTTTTTTCACGTCCTTTACGAGTTTATCCATCTCCATCGATGTGAAGTACTCGTAGACGCCGCCGTTCACCGAATGGAACGCATGGTCCTTCTTCATCATTCGATGAAAGGTGAACACGACGTCATCGGCATTGAGTAGGCGAGTCGGTTTAAAATACGACGTCGTGTGAAACGCGACATTCTTGCGAAGTTTAAACGTCACTTGGAGTTTGTCCTTGGACGTCGTCCAAGATTCAGCAAGCGACGGCAGTACTTTGGTTCCGCCTTTTTCAAAGTCGACGAGACGATTGTAGATCGTGCGCGAACTTGCGTTGAACGTTGGTCCGTCGGAACCCATTTGCGGGTTGAATGTGCGCGGACTTCCCTCCGAGCAATAAACGAAGGTCGATGCCGAAGCGGCCCCCGCGGAGATCATCGATGCAAGTGCACCGGCGATGGCGAACATCCGTACAATACCTGAAGAATTCACGGGACGACTCCTCTCAATGTTTGAGATCCTGCATGAGATCCTGTTTGAGACCTTAGACGACTCCCTAGATTCCCCTTTGCCCGATTGGAAGGTCAACACTCCTCAATATTGCAGAGCAGAACTAGAGGCTCCAGTCGATTGGGCTTTCACCTCGAGAGGTCAGGTAGGTGTTGATCTTGGAAAACGGCCGGCTGCCAAAAAAACCTCGATGCGCAGAAAGCGGAGACGGATGCACACTCTCAATCACAAGATGTTTACCGCGGTCGACGAACGCGGCTTTTTTCTGGGCGTAAGAACCCCATAAAACAAAAGCCACGCCCTCGCGCCGCTCGGCCACTTCGCGGATCACACGATCGGTGAACAGCTCCCAGCCGCGCCCCTGGTGCGAGGCCGCCTGATTTTCGCGGACCGTGAGCACACTGTTGAGAAGAAGCACACCCTGGTCGGCCCACTTCTGAAGACACCCCTCCTTCGAACGAGGAATTCCGATATCGGATTCCATCTCTTTGAAGATGTTCACCAGAGAGGGCGGCAGCGCGACGCCCGTTCGTACGGAAAAACAGAGGCCGTGGGCCTGTCCCGCGCCATGGTAAGGGTCTTGCCCCAGAATCACCACGCGCACGCGATCAAAAGGTGTTGCATTCAAGGCCGCAAAGTATTCGCTCTTTTGTGGAAAAATGACTTTCCCATCGGCGTACTCCGCTTTCAGAAATTCACGCAGCTTTTTCATGTGCGGCTTTTCGAACTCGTCACCCATCACGGTAAGCCAGGAGGAATCGACTTGAGGGGACTTCGAAATCGCGGAGGTTCTAGTTTTTTCAATCGTGGAGTTTGTCACAGGCGAGATCCAAACACAGCGGCCAGCGCTCGCGCACTCAGTTATGCCGCTGGTCATTCGTCTAGCTCAAACCATTTCCTAACCGTGCTTCCGCAGTTCTGACTTCCTCCACCTGTTCTCGGTCAGTAGTCTTTGGACCAGGATCGGTGTTTCCACCTTTAGACCAACGGAGGGTCTTATGCGTTCGGGAATTCTTATGTCTCGTGTCTTGGTTTTGGTGCTGTCTATGTTTGCAGCATCCTTTTCAGTCGAAGCTCGAGAGGATTCGTGGGTCCTCGGAAGCGAGATCAACCTCGAAATTTCGGCGTTCCCCTTCACACCAGACGAAAACGTCACCACCGGATCACTTTGCTCAACCGGAGACTCGGATTTCGAAGAGTTTCGCTATGCCGAACAAATCCCTTACTGCAAACGCTCGGTGAGTTCGTCCGACAAAGATCGAATTTATCAGCACTATGGTGTTCCGCAAAAATGTCGGAAGGAATACACCATCGACCACTTCATTCCGCTTTCGATCGGCGGGACCAATCGGTCCGACAATCTTTGGCCAGAACCCAAGTCGATCAAGGCCTTGCGAAAAAACTTGGAACTTGAACTCTTTCAAGCCGTCAGTGCCGGCCGCATGACTCAAGCAGAAGCGATCGCGCGCATCCGCGAAGCCAAGCTCAATCCGCCGATACGAAATCCCGGGCGCTTCAAGTTCTGTTTGTAAAATCAGATTGTACCCTCAGAAGACATACAAAACGGCCAGACTCGGATAAATGAAAGTCTTGTTGTAACTCACGGCCGAATAGGTCGTCGAATCAACAAGACGTTCCGAGTAGGTCGCAGCCGAATAGTTGTACCGCACGCTGAACAACAAATTGTCGTCCAACGGCAGATTGTATCCGAGGTCGGCGTGCAGAGCGGTTCCCTTCCAGGTTTCCGAAGATCCCCCGCCGCCACTGTAAGATCCGGTGGTCACGATGTAGTAGGCGAGACCTAAGCTCCACGATTTGTCTTTGTCCATGAACCACAGAAATCGCGGTCCCATCTGAAGGCTGGAGTAGGTTTCGCTGGAAGTGGCCGAATCGGCAACCGAGTGCGAAGCAAATCCCCACCCGACGAGATATTGCCCCTTCTTATCGATTCGAAAGCCAAGCGCCCCTTCTAGAAAGGTCCGTCCTCGACTGACCGAGGAACCTGTTGAGCTTGTTTCTGACGAATAAAAAACGTTCAACTCGAGCATGGCATCGGATTTTGAGGGAATCGTCGCCAACAACAGCGCGACCGAGATCCATGCAAGTTTCACGGCGTTCGATGGATTTAATTTCATGAAGACTATCTTAGACAGGAAGCGAGGACAGAACAATCCAGCACGCCCTAGGCCTAGGCGCATGAGAAACTCTTCGCAAGCTTGCGAAAAACATCGAGAATATTTGGCAGGAGACACTATTTCATGAGCGAAACGTCCGCAGTTGCCAAAGAAGATTTCGGCAAAGGATTTAAGCAGCAACGCTCGATGCGAAACATCCTGCTTCGGCCGGAGTTTCAGCTCAAGTATTCGTTCTACTTCGTCGGCATCACGCTGATCACGATGGGTGGAGTTTTTCTTCTCTTTTTGCTTTCGCTGGAAGACATGATCGCAACACTTGCTGTCGTCTACCGCATCGAGCCCGAAGTGATTGGCGCGATCCAAGACTCGCTTCGCACAGCCACCTTCACCACCGTGATCGTGGGAGCCCTGTTTGGACTGATCTCGGTGTCGTTGGGCATTATTCTCACACACCGACTGATTGGACCGATGGTTCCAATTCGCCGCCTGATTCAACAGCTCTCAGAAGGTCAGTACGGAATTCAAGGGCGCCTTCGCACCAAAGACGACTACCAAGACGTCATGAACGATTTAAATCGACTCTCGCTCAAACTCTCCGAGCGGCACGGCAACCAGCCGGTCGATCAAATGACTGAGACGACCTAAGTCACCGGGTCGTAGTAAAGAATGGCCCCACCGTTGATCAGCTCTTCACCATCTTGATTTGTCACACGCGATGCGACTTTGATGATGGGTTTGTCAGCGCGCACGTGAATGATACTGATTTCCGCGGTGACCGTATCTCCAATGTAACAAGGCCCCTTGTAGCGAATGTCCTGGCTGATGATGATCGTGCCCGGACCTGGCAAATGCATACCTGCCACTCGGGACAACAAACCTCCCAAAATCATGCCGTGCGCGATGCGCTTTCCAAAGCGTGTCTTCGCCGCGAACTCATCGTCGACATGGACAGGATTGCGATCACCGGAAAGATCGGCAAACGCCTTAACCATTTCGTCTGTGATCGTCACAGTGACAGACTCTTTCTGCCCAACTTTGAATGTACGACGTTCTCCCATGAACTATCTCCCCTTGGTCTCGACTACAGCTTTCTATCGGCGACGATCTTGCCAGCTTTGCCAAACGATTCTGGCGCCACGTAGATGCGTTCGATCATCCGAGTCTCTTCGTACTTCTGAAACACACGAGTCACCTTTTCGATAGGGACCGGCTTTTCGCGCTGGTCGTACTGGTCGACAACGAAAATGGGAAAGGCCTCTTGGTCCTGTGTCGCATGATACTTCGACAACCGAGTCGCCGATCCGCTTTGAATCGTGCGAATGCCTTCCGCCTCCAGCGCTTCGCAAATCTTGCGAGGCCGCGTGGTTTTTTCCGTCGTGTGAATCTCGGTCAGCATGCGATACGGACGGCGATCGGCGATGCGCTTGGCCCACTCGTTCTTCTGCTCGGCCAAATGTTCGTACAGCGAATAGTCGGAACAGCGAAGATAGTCCTCGATACCCGACGGCAAGTGGTACTTGCAATCGCTGGAGCCGAGATAGCGCTGAAGCATCTCCTCGAAGATGATGCTCTTGTGATGGAAGTAGACCATCAGATACATGTGGTGTCGCGAAATCAGAAAATCATCGAACGTGTACAGCGCGCGACGATTGAGCGCCAAATGCATGCGCCCCTTGCTTTCGTGGTAGGTCAGGTTTCCGATCAACCACTCTAGCTCCACACGACCGTAGTTGGTTCCGCAGAAATAGGCGTCGCGCTCGAGATAGTCCATGCGGTCGACATCCATCTCACTGGAGACGACTTGCGAGAGAATCGGCCGGAAGTCCAATCCTTGATCAAAATAAAAATCATCGGGCGCCTTCA
>CAKQVW010000125.1 GCA_934277865.1 uncultured Pseudobdellovibrionaceae bacterium
AAAGGGAAAAATCCGGACACCTACGAAGAGGGCGTGAAGGAAGTCATTCAATGTCCGCCGGGCACGGTGAAGGCTGGGCAGGTGATTCACACCATGGGTTTCCCTCTAGATAAAACGATCGGTGGAACGTTTATCTACACATTGCCGAACGACCAGATCGTTGTTGGACTTGTCGGCTATTTGGATACACACGACCCCTTGTTTGATCCACATCGCGAGCTGCAGCGCCTGAAGACACATCCATTTGTGAGAAACATGATCGAGGGTGGCAAAGTGATCGCCTACGGTGGAAAGACGCTACCTGCTGGCGGGTGGTACTCGATGCCGAAGCTCTACCATGACGGCATGATGGTCGTCGGCGATTCGGCGATGATGGTCGATGTTAAAAAACTCAAAGGTATTCACCTGGCGATGAAGTCGGGGATGCTGGCGGCCGAGACGGCGGTTGAGGCACTTGCGGCAGAGGATTACTCGGCGGCTCGGCTCAAATCCTACGATGCGAAGGTGCAAAACAGCTTTGTTAAGTCCGAACTCTGGGCGACACGAAATTTCCACCAGACATTGTCGATGGGCTTTGTGAAGTCTGCGCCACTTTTGGCGCTGCAGGAGATCACCGGCGGCCGTGGGCTCTTTGACGAGATGGCTTCGCATGAGGATTGGAAGACGACGGAGCCGATCGTCGAGATGTGGGGCGCGCGCGGCTGGGAGCATCCAGACACTCAGCTCCCGAAGCCGGATGGGGTTTTGTTCTTTGATAAACTTTCGAGCGTCTACTTGACGGGCACGATGCACGACGAGGACTCACCCAACCATCTGAAGGTTGCAAACACCGATTTCTGTCGCGACGTTTGTTATGAAAAGTATCGTTCGCCATGCAATCATTTTTGCCCGGCAAGCGTTTACGAAATGGTACCTGAAGAAGGGGCCGGTGGCGGTGTAACAGGGAAGAAGCGTTTGCAGGTGAACTACACGAACTGCATTCATTGTAAGACCTGTGACATCAAATGTCCGGCCGACAATATTACTTGGACCGTGCCTGAAGGTGGCGGCGGACCGAACTACAAGGAAACATGATTCGATGGCGACTTTTTTTGCCCTAACTTCGCGTGGGCTTGTGGATGTATTGCGGGATGAACTGGCGGAGCTTGGAGCAAGGAAACTCGATAAAGAGCCTGGCGGAGTCTATTTCGATTCGAACTGGGCGACGGCGTATCGTGCAAATTTGCGATTGCGGACGGCGACTCGAGTTGTGCGTCCGATCTTGCATTTTCCTGCGTACAAAAATGAAGATCTCTACAACAACATTCGAAAGTTCGACTTCACTTCGTTGATTGAGGCTGATGGCACAATTGCGGTTGAAGCCAGCGTGCGTGAATCGGCATTTCAGGATCAGCGTTTTGTCGCGATGAAAGTCAAAGACGCGATCGTGGATCAGTTTCGCGAGAAGACAGGGATTCGGCCGTCTGTTGACACGGAGAATCCGGATCTCGTGGTGGTTGTCCGGGCATTTAAGAATAACTTTTCTGTCAGTCTCGATACGTCGGGAGAGCCTTTGTTCAAACGAGGCTATCGCACGGGAACCGGCGAGGCGCCGCTGAAGGAGCACGTGGCGGCGGGACTCTTGAGACTGGCTGAATGGGACGGAGAAACGCCGATCGTCGATCCGATGTGTGGATCCGGAACGATTTTGATCGAGGCGGCCCTGCAGGCGCGCAAAGTGGCTCCAGGAACTTTGCGTCGCCGTTTTGGTTTCATGAATTGGAAAGGGTTTGAGGAAGAAGTCTTCAGAAAAGAACTCGATGCGACGCTCGCTCTAGAAGAAGAAGCGGCGGAGAAGCTTGAGGCGACTCTGCGGAAACTTTATCCGAATCCAGTTCCAGAAGGTGCGAACGTCGAAAGCGAACTGAAGCACCGTCCGCTGTTCTTCGGTTATGACATGGACCCCAAGGTGATCAAGACTGCGCAGGCCAATGCGCGTGAGGCGGGGGTGGATGATCTCATCAGTTTCCGTCGGCATGCGATGGAGACCTTGGAGGCGCCGGTTGAAAAGGGCATCATCATCACGAACCCGCCCTACGGAACGCGTCTCGGAAATAAGGAGTCACTTAAGGACACCTACCGCGACTTTGCTTTCACGCTAAAGAACCGATTCAAAGGCTGGACAGCGCACGTGCTTTCAGGTGATCCCGAGCTCTCGAGTGCCATGAAACTAAAAGCGACCCGAAAGTCGCTTGTGTACAATGGTCCTATTGAGTGCCGATTGCTTCGCTACGAAGTTTTTTAAGCGCCGGGTTTCATGATCGCGATGTACGCGGCCACTGCGCCAAGTGCGATGCTGAGGATCGTAACCGGCATCGCCGTCTGCGGTTTGCGTTTGAGGATAACCGGGGTTGCGCCGAGAACGAGCCAAATCGCGATCTTTGCGTAAACCCAAGAAGGCATGCCGCTTGCCATTCCGAGGCGAGCGAGCAGACCAAAGCCCGCCACCAACATGATCAGTGTCGAAACGCCATGGATGATCATGAATGGCTTTCGTTTCTCAAGCGAGATGTAGGCGAGAGCGCCGAGTGAAATGTAGAGTGTCACGAGACCGATCAGGTGTAGGATTTTGTAGAATTCGTAAGACATGGTCGTCTCCTCTGACTTTGTGGTTTGCTGTTTGGCTACCCCAATCAACTTGGCCTGTCAGGTGTTTTGCGCGTTTCTTTTTGTTGCACGATTGACGAGGCCCATGGCCTCGGTTTGACTGGCGATCTGACGGTTTGCTGGAAGACCGGCGCACATTGGGGGACTGACGAATGCCAGAAAAAAATAAGCCATCTCGCGAGCATTCTGGGACTGCGGATCTTCACGTTCGAAATCCTGCGGAGATTAAAAAAGCGTGGAAGGCCGCCGTGCAGGTGAGAAAGCGGGCCTACGCGCCGTATTCCAAATTTCAAGTTGGCGCCACAGTGATTGATGAACGAGGTCGCCAGTTTCATGGCTGCAACGTGGAAAATGCGTCTTATGGCGCGACGATCTGTGCGGAACGAAATGCGATCTTGCAGGCGATCGCCGCTGGAGCCCAAGAGATTCAAGATGTCATCGTTGTGACCAAGACCAACCCTCCGGCGGAGCCATGTGCGCTTTGTCTGCAGGTGATCGGTGAGTTCGCCAGCCGTGAGGCTCGAGTCTGGTTGGGAGACCTTAAGGGGCTTCGCGAGGTGACCGGTGTGAGTCTGCTCTTGCCGCGCCACTTTGGTCCGAAGTCCTTGAAGCGCGGCCGAAAGTAAGACGATTGGCGGTCAGCTCTCGCCATCTTGGGCGCGATCTTTCTCGCCCTTTAGCAAGCCTGCTTTTTTTAGCAGGATCGGCAACTTTGACAGAGCCAGGTTCATTCGCATGAAGTCACGCATCGGCAGCAAAGGATTGCCGCCGTACGCGCCCGGCTTGTCGATAGATTTGCGGACCACAGAAACTCCCGCAAGTTGAACACCATCGCAAATTTCGATGTGTCCGGTGACCGAGGAGTTTCCGCCGGTGACAAAGTATTTGCCGATTTTTGTGGAGCCCGCCACGTTGAATCCGGCAGTGATAATAGAGCCCGCGCCGATGGCGACGTTGTGTGCAATGTGAATGCGGTTGTCGAGGATGGCGCCGCGGCCAATGCGAGTTTCGCCGAAGGTGCCGCGATCAATCGTCACGGTGGAGCCCAGATGGACGCGGTCCTCTAGCACGACGATCCCCTGATGGGGGATGCGAAAGTGTTGGCCCTTCAAGTCGTGGGCGTAGCCGAAGCCTTCCTTGCCGACCACCGAGTGGGGATGAATCTCACACTCTTTTCCGATCAGGCAGTCGTGCCCAATGTACACGAAGGGATGAAGCACGGTGCCGGCTCCGATTTCGGCTCGCGATTCGATGACAACGTGCGAGGCGATGACGCATTTGGCCCCAAGCTTGGCGCCGCTGGCGACGACGGCATAGGGACCAATGCGAGTTCCCGCACCGATCTCCGCACTGGGATGGATGATGGCTGTCGGGTGGATGAGCGTGTCGCTGTCGTGATTGACATAAGGTGTTTGCAGAAAAAACTTTTGAATGGTCTCTCGCATCGCACGCTCTGGTTCGGGCGAATAGAAGACAAAACGATCGGGTCCGAGATTTAAAAACTGGGAGCCTTCTGATGTCATGCTGTCGTGCACGCAGAGGGCCTTCGCTTGTGACGCTAGTGCCCGTTTCATGTGTTTTGTGTTGGAAACAAAAATGAGATCACCGGCTTCGGCCAGGTCGGGCGCATTGACGGCTCGGAACGTGAGGGTCTCGTTCGGAGTGGAGGGCGCCCATGAGACACGAGAGACCAAGGGGCCGAGGTGTGCGACGACATCGGAGAGCGAAAGGTTGTGCTTGTTCATAGCTCCTCTTACCGCGTTCGAGGGACGACCGCACGTGACTTCAATCTGCGATCATCGACTTGTTTTGCTCGGTTGTTTTTCGTGTTCGTTTTTCCGACTTGTTTTCTAGGGGCGCCTCCTCTAGTTTGGGCCTAGAATCGACAGGCTTCTAGACGGTAGAGGTAAACTGTGCTAAATCGGCTGCGGCGAATTTCGCGTCGCATCGGAGGATGGGTGTCGGCAGCGAATACATCGAAATCGAAGTCCAATTCTAAGCCAGCGGCGAAGCCTGCTTCCAAAGCGGCCAAGCCAGCGTCGAAGGCGGCAAAACCTGCCAAGGCGACAAAGAAGCCGGCGGCGAAATTGGTGACGAAAGCAGCGCCGAAAGCGGCTGGTAAGGCGGTTGGTAAGGCGGTTGGTAAAGCAGCTACCGGGAAGCCGTTGGCGAAAGCGGCAGTTAAGCCTGCAGGTAAGTCTGCAGCTAAACCGGTCGCGAAACCGGCTAAGCCAAGTGCTGGTAAGGCCCAGTCAGAAAAAGTCTCGGGCAAGGGCTCAAAGAGCAAACTGCCCGTCAAAGCTCCAAAGGTGATGGCGAAGGACGCGGTTTTGGTGGATGCCGAGAGCGCAGCCGATGCGGAGTTTGCCGAGGACTTGGCGGCTCAGGATGTTCCAGGCCTGGAGGATGTGGCGGGAGATTTGGTAGAGGAAGCGGTGGTACAGGAAGAGCCGCTCAGCCCGTCGGCTGCGCTGCTTCGTTCCATGAAGCCTACTCAGCCAGATGCTGAAAAGGCAGGCGATAAAAAGAAAAAGAAGGATGATTTGAAGCTCGATCGCAATGGCGATCTCGAGGCGCAGTGGGCGCAACTGAAAGAAAAGTACAAAGCTTTGAAGCCAGCAGCCTACAAAATGTCCGAGAGCTTCGAAGCTCGTACCCCGATCTTGCACAAGGTGCTAGGATGGGGCTTTATCATCACCAATCAGAATGACCGGTTGGAAGTTCTCTTCCAACAGGGCATAAAGTTTTTGATTTCGAACTACAAAGCGTAAGCAGGGTAAAGGAACGGATGGCTAAGGACGATTTGGCGCAATTGGAAGGAAAGATTGTCGACGTGAACGCGGGAGGCCTTTATAGGGTCCTTTTGGAAAACAATGTCGAAATCGTCGCACGGCTGTGCGGCAAGATGCGTCGCTTTAATATCCGCGTCGTCGTGGGGGACAAGGTGACCGTTGGCGTGTCGCCCTATGATCCAACGAATGGCTTGATTCTTTACCGTCATAAATGATCCGCTCGATATCACTATGAGTACAACACCTGTTCTAACTCCGATCGCGTTCGCGACTTTTCGCGAAAAGTTTTTGCCTCAGATTTCTCTGAAAGCGGCCCAGTCTGTTTTGGAATTGGCTGCCGAAGGGGGAACGGTTCCTTTCATCGCTCGTTATCGTAAAGAGAAAACGGGTGGATTGGATGAAACCGAAATTCGCGCCGTGATTGAGGGCAACGAAACTCTCACGGAGCTCAACAAGCGCCGTGAGTTTGTTGTCACGGAGATCCAGTCGCAAGGTAACCTGACGGACGAGCTGAAAGCTCGCATCACGACTTGTATGGATCTTGGCGATCTCGAAGAGATCTATCGTCCGTACAAAAAGAAAAAGAAAACCAAGGCGACGTTGGCTCGCGAGGCGGGGCTTGAACCGCTTGCGGACTGGCTTTGGAAGATCGGTCACATGGAGGCGAAGCCGGATGTGGCGGTTGAGATCAAAGCAAAAGAGTTCTTGAACGTGCCGGCGGGAATCGCCACGTACGAACTCGCTCTGAAGGGCGCGCAAGACATCGTGGTCGAGAAGCTGGCAAACGACCCGGTGCTTCGTGAGCGCATTCGTGTGAATTTCTTTGATCACGGGAAAATTGTTTCGAAGAAAGCCAAGGGCTTTAAGCCACACTCGAAATACGAGATGTACGCGGAGTTTGCGGAACCCGTGAAGAGTTTGGCTGAGAAAAAAGCGTCACACCGCTATCTAGCTATGCGCCGTGGTTGGGCAGAAGAAGAGTTGACCGTCACGGTGGAAGGCGACGAAGAAGCGAACCTTCAGGCGTTTGAACGCACCACCTTCACTCCGGATGCGGAGAAGGCGGCGGCGACGAATCCGGAAATTGGCAAGGTTCTGGATATTCTGAAAACTTGTGCGAAATTGGCGTACACGGTGCACGTGCACCCGTCGATCTCCAACGAAGTTCATCGTCTGTTGAAAGACGGCGCGGACAAGGATGCGATCACGGTCTTTGCCGAAAACGTTCGCAAGGTTTTGCTTGGCAGTCCGTTTGGACCGAAGTGTGTCTTGGGTATCGATCCGGGGCTTCGCACGGGATGCAAGGTTGCGCTGATCGACAAGCAAGGAAACTTCATTTCAAACACCGTTTTGCAGATCTTGGGAGACGGGGCGTTTGAAAAAGCCAAGGCGCTGTTCTCGGAAGTTACCAAGCAGATCACGATCGACGCGATCGCGGTTGGCAACGGAACTGGTGGTCGTGAGGCCGAAACCTTCATTCGCAAAGTTTTGAAGGAGATCGGTGCGGACAAAATTCCGGTGATCTTGGTGAGCGAGTCTGGTGCTTCTGTGTATTCGGCGAGCGATGTCGCTCGTGAAGAGTTCCCGGACTTGGATCTGACGGTGCGTGGAGCGATCTCCATTGCTCGCCGCTTGCAAGATCCGTTGGCGGAACTTGTGAAGGTTGATCCGAAGAGCATCGGTGTAGGTCAGTATCAGCATGACGTTTCGCAGACGGCGCTTAAGAAGTCGCTTGGCGAAGTCGTCGAGAGCTGCGTGAACGGTGTGGGTGTTGATCTCAACACGGCGTCTGCTCCGCTGCTTTCGTATGTCGCGGGCATTGGTCCGGGGCTTGCGAAGGCGATTGTCGAATTCCGTAAGACCAATGGTCTTTTTGGCGATCGCGACCAATTGATGAAGGTTCCTCGCTTCAGCGCAAAGGTTTACGAACAGTGCGCGGGCTTCTTGCGTATCCCGGGTGGCAAACATCCGCTTGATGCCACGGGCGTTCACCCCGAACGTTATGCGGCGGTTCGCGATATGGCGGCCGAAGCAGGAGTTCCGGTAACGGGGCTCTTGGGTGAAGGTGCTAAAAAGCTTTCGAGCCTTCGCGAGAAGTGGGCGAAGATCATCGGTGAATTCACGTTCGACGATATCATTCGTGAACTTGAAAAACCGGGACGTGACCCACGTGATCCGTTTAAGGTGTTTGCGTTCCGCGATGATATTTTTGAAGTGAAAGACTTGAAAGAGAGCATGATCTGCCCAGGGATTGTCACCAACGTGACGAACTTCGGGGCCTTCGTGGACATCGGCGTTCACCAAGATGGTCTTGTTCATATTTCCGAGCTCTCGACGAAGTTTGTCGATGATCCTCGCAAGGTCGTGAACCCAGGTGACCAAGTCACGGTTCGGGTTCTTGGTGTGGATCTCGAGAAAACGCAGATTTCGCTATCCATGATTTTGGAGGCGGGAGCACCTCGCGAGCGTGCGCCTCGTGCAGCTGGGCCACGCGATGGTCAGCGAGAGGCTGGCC
>CAKQVW010000126.1 GCA_934277865.1 uncultured Pseudobdellovibrionaceae bacterium
GTCCAGATCACCGACACGTCGGCGATTGAGAAGGCGATCGACGATGTCATCGCTGCGAATCCGAACGAAGTGACGGCATATCGTGGTGGAAAAGATAAGCTCTTTGGATTCTTTGTTGGCCAAGTCATGAAGGCGACAAAGGGACAGGCGAGCCCAGATATGGTCAACCAGCTTCTGAAGAAGAAACTTGCCGGAGGGTAAGATGGCGAAAACGACCGGAAGTCGTCGGTTAGCGGGTTTGGATCTTGGAACAAACACCTTCCTGTGTTTGATCGCAGATGTGGACTCTGTCTCTGGCGAGCTGAAGGTCGTTCGTGACGAAGTTCGCATCGTTCGACTGGGACAAGGGGTCGATGCGAACAAAATTCTTCACCCGGATGCCTTGATGCGGGCCGAGGCGTGCTTCAAGGAATTCGAAAGCTTCATTCGCGCTGCGAAGGTGGACAAAGTCCTCGCGGTTGCAACCAGCGCGACGCGGGATTCATCCAACGGCCACTTGCTAGTCGAATTAGGTCGCGCGCACGGAATTCCCATCGAGGTGATTTCCGGCGAGCGTGAAGCCGAACTCACATTTCAAGGATCGCTCGAACCGCATTGGCAGGGTTTGACTGCTGTGATCGATGTCGGTGGTGGTTCGACGGAAGTCATCGTCGGCGACAAAAATGGAATTGCTCTTCGTTTCAGTGCCGATGTCGGCAGTGTTCGGTTGACTGAAAAGTATGTGACATCGCACCCGATTTCAAAAACCGAACTGCAGGCGATGGAAGAGCTTGTTCGTCGAAAGTTGCACGAAGGTTTGCAGAAGTCTGCGGCTGCATGGGCGGAGCTTCGCCCGAAGTTGAAAAACGTAGTGGCTGTTGCGGGAACGCCGACGACTCTTGCCGCAGTGGCACTTGGGAAACCATTTGATGCGGAATCGATTCACGGGTTCTCGCTTTCGCTTAAAACTCTAGAGAACATGATATTGGACCTTGCGGCCAAGACGGTCGAACAGCGTCAGGCGATGGGTGGTATGGAGCCAAAACGTGCTGATGTGATTGTGGCGGGTGCCATCTGTTTAAAGGAGGCCGCGCGTCTCTTGGGCCCGGATTTTATGGAAGTGTCCATCCGTGGTCTCAGGTATGGAGTTGTGAAGGGAATGGTCTAGTGCCGACAAAGCGATTCTGGATCAGACTGTCCGGTATCTTAGTGGCGATGTTTGTCGTAACCGGACTTCTTAGCTTTGCGCCAATCGGCAAAGCGAAAGAGGCGCTGAAAGTTCAATCGGGAAACGGTGCTCGACCTACATACCAGAAGCGCACCTTGTTTGTTGGTGATAAAAAGATAGAGGTCGAGATCGCAGACACCGACGAAACACGTGGGCATGGCTTGATGTTCGTCGAGAGACTGCCTGTCGATCAGGGCATGCTTTTTGTTTTTGACGAAGAACAGACGCGTTCGTTTTGGATGAAAAACACGCTTATTCCGCTTTCGATTGCCTATATAGATAAAGACATGGTGATCACGGAGATCCTAGATATGCAGCCGGCTCCTCTAGGGGCTGCTCGACCGAAGTCGTATCCGAGTAAGAAAAAATCCATGTACGCACTCGAGATGAACATCGGGTGGTTTGAAAAAAATAAGATCTGGCCTGGAGCCCGAATCCGATTCGCCGATAACAGTCGTGAGAAAATGAGACGCTAAAACTGAGACACTGGAGGGAAGCCTAGGAAGAACATACGCACTGGACCGAGGTCGGGGCCTGTTTTTCTTTCCGCTTTTCTCTTCAGGATCTCAGTATGCTGTAATTAATCGTGAGGCACAGATGCCCACACGGCAGCTCAAGGATTGGCACCGATGAAAACAAAAAGTAGCTCGACAGATAACACCATAGCCACATCGTTTTCAAAACGGCTCCTGATTTCCCTTTTCTCTATCGCACTTGCGATCAATGTCGCAGGTTGTTCTTCTAGCGGCAGCTCGGACGAAGAGTCAGCAGGCGGCGAAGAGACATTCGCGGAAGAGAGTTCTGGCGATTTCGAAGACGGAGAAGAAGTCGCTGAGGGCGAAGAGGGAACGGAAGAAGGCGCGGAAGAAGGCACTGACGTCGCGGAAGGCGAGGAAGGTGCTGAGGGCGAAGAAGGATCGACAGACGTCGCCGAAGGTGAAGACCTCGAAAGCGAAAATCTGGATGGCGAGCTTGCTGATTCGGAAGAAGCGGGCATGGACGATGGCGGACTTGATGAAGGCGAGAGCACAGAAGTCGCAGCCACTGATGATGACGAACTCTCTTTGGACGACGAAGAAGGCTTGCCGGATGACGTAGCGGGCGGCGAGATGGCTGAACCTGCCGCTCCGATCGAGGAGCCTGCAACTCCGCCAACCGATGCTCCTGTATTCGCAGAGGAATCCACACCTCCTGTCTCGGATCCTATCGCGGATCCTGTCATGGAAGAGCCGGTCGCACCGCGTGCGTATCTTCCACTGTTGAAGGTGAAGGCGGCGGCGTTTGATTCGGGTGGAACGAACTTGAACCGGGTTTATGTCGGCCGACCAGGCGACACGGTAGAATCGGTTTCCGAAAAGCTCTATGGAGATTCTAGTCGTCAAAGAGATCTGAAGAAGTGGAACTCATTCTTGAGTCGCGGCGTAAAAGTTGGCGATAAGATCTACTACTCTTCGCCAACGAATCCGACCGACACGTCGATGCTCACATACTACGAAGATGTTTCGATTCCGGCGCAGAACTATGTTTCTCGCGATGGAGACAACATTCGCGAAGTATCGAAGACGCTTCTTGGGCATAACGACAGCTGGAAGGAAATCTGGGCGACCAACCCAGACGTGGAATCAAAGGGTGATATCCCTGCGGGACTCAACCTTCGTTATTGGCCAGCAGATGTTGCGGCACCGGCTCCGATCCTGGCGCAACAGCCTGATCCGATGGCGGCTCCGCCAACAGACCCGATGGCTGGGCAACCAGGCGGATTTGATCCTCTGGCGGGCGGTCAGCCGGGCGGAATGGATCCACTTGCGCAAGCGACTCCGGCTGCTCCGGTAGATCCTTTGGCTCAACCAGGTGGGTTTGATCCTCTTGCACAAAATCAACCGCCTGCAGATCCGTTGGCTCAGCCAACTCCGGCGAGCGATCCTCTTGCGATGGGTACAACCGAACCACCACCACCACCTCCGATGGATCCTCCTCCGGCTCCTCCGGCGGACCCGGCGTCTGATCCTGCAATGCAGGCATCGAACAATCAGCCAATCCCTGGTGAGGCGTCATCAGCGGAAGCCGATCAGATGATGACCATGGGACTAGCGGGAATTGTTCTCTTGGCGGCAGGTGCTGTGTTCTTCCTTATGAAGCGCAACCGGTCGCGCAAGATCGATCTGACTCAGACGACGCAAGTCGGTTGATCGTAAGACTTTAAGGTCTTTAGAAATTCAAAACAGAAAATAAAATGGGGACTATTTAAGTCCCCGTTTTTATTTTTTAAGTACGAAACCTAGAGCGAAAGGCTCAGCCTTTCTGCGGACTAGCCTGTTTCTTTGAAGATGTCGCCCAAGAGACTGCGGCGGTTTTCTCTGCCTGATTCTACGAAATACATCAGGTCATCGACGATCTGCACATCACGACCGTTTGTTGGCAGGAACTTCACTCCGCAGCCGGCTTCATTCATCCATATGATGAGGGCATTGACCTTGCGGGTGCGGCCCCCAACTTTGAATGTGATCTGGAGTTTGTCTCCAGGGGAAACTCCATCCAACTCGTGCTCAAGAAAAGCACCAGAAAGACTGATGTTTTTCAAAACTCCCAGGGCCGAATTGCGGCCGTAGGACCGACGGAAATCCACGTCCAAGCTCAACGGAATGCGTGGGTGTGGGACCTGTGGTTGTTCGTTCATGCACTTCACCTCGAAATAGATCAGAATCCTCGATGTTCCAAATTCTCAACGACGCTCCAGCAGTCCTCATCGGTTTATCCACATTCTCGCATGAGGGGTCTTGCGTCTGGCTTAAGCCCAGTTGAGGTCTAGAATTTCATTGTTTCAAACCGAGACGAAAAGATGGGGAAAACTGTCGAAGTCGTGGACGTTCCACCTCGAACTATGGGGCAATGCGTTGAATTGGCGTTATTTGACAAACCCCGGCAGAATAGAAGATGTTGGGCCCGAACTGAACATTGTCGGACCAATCCTTATCTCGACTCACCCGGCTGAGTCTCAAGGTCCCTCAAAAACGCAAGAATTCGTAAATCGGCGAGCACCAGGCCACAAACCAACCAATCAAAATCAATACACGCATAAAAGAATCAAACTCTCACCACTTAAACAGTCCCTGAAGGAGTTCTGCTTGTCAGAAACAAATGATGTAAAAGAGTCGACCGAAAAACCCTCACGTCCAACGCCTGTTTCCGAGTCCGCACCTGCGGCCGGTGGAGAAGGTGGCGGAGCAGCAGAAGGTGCGGCACCTGCGGCTGGCGGAGAAGGTGGCGAAGCCCGAGGTGGGGATCGCAATCGCGGCGGAGGCCGGTTCAAAGACCGCGGTGGACGCGGCGATCGTCAAAATAGCAATCCAAAGTTCCGTCACCAGAACAACGGCGGCGGGCGCGGCGACCAGCAGGGCAGCCGTGGCAACCGACAGGGCGGACATCATCGCGGCGATCGTGGAGACCGTGGACCTGGCGCTTATGATCCGCAGCCGATGGAAGACTCGGCTCTCGAGGCAATCGCCCCAATCACCGACGAAGAACTAAAGAGCATCGAGCTCACCGAGCAAGAGCGCGCGAACTTGAGTTCGAAGAACCTAAAGTCGATGAAGATCGAAGATCTGACGGCTTTGGCGTTGAAGCTGAAGATCGAAAACGCAGCCGGCCTTCGTCGCCAGGACATGGTTTTTGAGATCTTAAAACGTGCGGCACGTCTGAACGATATTTTCGGTAACGGCGTTCTTGAGATCCTGCCCGACGGCTACGGATTCCTTCGCTCGCCTGACTACAACTACCTTCCAGGGCCGGACGACATCTACGTTAGCCCGTCGCAGATTCGTCGCTTTGGTCTTCGTACCGGCGACACGGTCAGCGGTACGGTTCGTCCACCAAAAGAAGGCGAACGTTATTTCGCACTTCTGAAGGTTGAGACGCTCAACCACGAATCTCCTGAAAAAGCGCACAACAAGCTTCTCTTCGACAACTTGACGCCACTTTATCCGCAAGAGCGTCTGAAGCTCGAGCACACGCCAAACGAATTCACGACGCGAGTCGTGGATCTGATGTCGCCGCTTGGAAAAGGTCAGCGCGCGCTGATCGTCGCTCCACCGCGCACAGGTAAAACGGTTCTCATGCAGAACATCGCCAACGCGATTTCTCGCAATCACCCCGAGGTGAAACTCATCGTTCTTCTGATCGACGAACGCCCTGAGGAAGTCACGGACATGCAGCGCACGGTGAAGGGCGAAGTTGTTTCGTCGACATTCGACGAACCACCAACTCGTCACGTGCAAGTAGCAGAGATGGTCATCGAAAAGGCGAAACGTCTTGTTGAACACAAACACGACGTCGTCATCCTTCTCGACTCGATCACTCGTCTGGCGCGCGCGTACAACACCGTTGTGCCGCCGTCTGGAAAAATCCTCTCGGGTGGTGTCGACTCAAACGCACTTCACAAACCAAAGCGCTTCTTCGGTGCAGCTCGCAACATCGAAGAAGGTGGCTCGCTCACGATCATCGCAACGGCCTTGATTGACACGGGTTCACGCATGGATGAAGTCATCTTCGAAGAGTTCAAAGGTACAGGTAACTCGGAGATCCATCTCGACCGCAAGCTGATGGAAAAACGGATATTCCCATGTATGGACATCAACAAGTCCGGAACTCGTAAGGAAGACCTCTTGATCGAAAAGGCTGACTTGAATCGTCTTTGGATCTTGAGAAAGGTTCTTTCGCCGATGAACGTGGTCGACTCGATGGAGTTCTTGATCGACAAGCTCGGAAGCACAAAGACCAACGAAGAGTTCCTGAAAAACATGTCCGGGAACTAGGCGTGGTGGAGGGCTTTGGGGCTCTCCTGATCCGTAACTATTTGAAATCACTGGGTGACCTCTTCGGGACGGCGGGGTTTCCAAATTATCTGCGAATGCATTCAGCAGGTGACAGTGGGGCCTAAGTTCGTGTAAATACTTGGGTCCACCATAAAGGTAACCGTCAGGAATTCGGACTACATAATGAGTCGACGAACCTGGGGCAGAAAGTGAAGTTAAAATGAAAGAAGCTATCCACCCAAAATATTTCGCTGACGCTTCAGTCACATGTGTTTGCGGCGCAACTTGGACAACTGGTTCGACACAAAAAGAACTTCGTGTCGATATCTGCTCGAGCTGCCACCCTTACTACACTGGAAAACAGAAGATGATCGATACGGAAGGTCGTGTAGACCGTTTCCGTCGTAAGTACGCAACTCCTTCGAAAACGAAGTAGCTTGTCGTCTCTCGCTTTCGGAGCGAAGAGCGTTAAGCTTGAATTCGATTCCGAAAGCAACGAAGGCCCGCAGCAGTGCGGGCCTTTTTGTTTGTCGACCGTTTGTTTGTCGAATTGATTGCCGAGCTGCCGGACGCAGCTCTACCGCTAATTTTCGGAAAGGCCCGCTCATCATGTTCGATCGTTTAGAAGCTGTGGAACAGCGATATGAGCAGATTCAGCATGATCTGCAAAACCCTTCTGTGGCCAACGATCAGACTCGTTACCGAAGCTTGATGAAAGAGTCTGCCGACCTCGGTGAGGTCGTCGAACTCTACCGTCGGTATCGTCGCCTCAAACAAGATCGTGAGGGCGCCTTGGAGATGATCGGGTCGGAGTCTGATCCGACAATGAAGGAAATGGCCAAGGAAGAGCTTTCGGAGCTTGAAGCTGCGATTGCGAAGACCGAAGAGGAATTGAAAATCGCCATCCTCCCAAAAGATCCCAACGACGAGAAAAACGTCATTCTTGAAATTCGTCCCGGAGCAGGGGGTGACGAAGCCGCCTTGTTCACCGACGAACTATTTCGTGCGTACTCGCTGTATGCGGCGAACAATGGATGGAAGGTCGACATCATGAGCCGCGCCGATGGGAACGTGGGTGGCGCAAAAGAAGTCATTGCGTCCATCGAAGGTGACAAGGTCTTCTCGCGCTTAAAACACGAAAGCGGCGTGCATCGCGTGCAACGAGTTCCCAAGACAGAAACGCAAGGGCGCGTTCACACTTCGACCGTGACGGTAGCAGTTTTGCCCGAGGCGGAAGAGATCGACATCAAGATCAATCCCAACGACCTTAAGATCGACGTCTATCGCAGTAGCGGCGCGGGTGGGCAGTCGGTCAACACCACGGATTCGGCCGTGCGAATCACGCATTTGCCGACAAACACTGTCGTCACCTGCCAAGACGAACGTTCGCAGTTAAAAAACAAATCCAAGGCGATGAAGATTCTGTACTCACGTCTGAAAGCGGTGGAGGACGAAAAGGCAGTGAGAAATGCCAGCGACGCGCGGCTTGCGCAAATCGGAACCGGCGACCGCAGCGAACGGATTCGCACCTACAATTTTCCGCAGTCGCGCGTGACCGACCACCGCATTGGTCTCACGATTCACCAAATCGACGAGGTCATGAAGGGTCAGATGCAAATTCTCATTGATCCTCTGATTGCCTACCATCAGGCTGAACTCTTAAAGGCTCAATCCAAATCGAACTAAGGAGTTCAAAGGATGCCGACCGTCGGGGAGATCGTCAAAAAGACCACGAGCTTCTTTCAAGAGAAGGGGTTTGATTCTCCTCGTTTGGACTCGGAACTTCTGATTTCGCGCGCTCTTGGCTGGGAGCGTTTGCAAGTGTTCTTGAAATTTGACTACCCCCTTTCTGATTCGGAAATGGAAAAGTGCCGTGAGCTTGTTCGTCGCCGCGCCAAAGGCGAGCC
>CAKQVW010000127.1 GCA_934277865.1 uncultured Pseudobdellovibrionaceae bacterium
TTCTACGACTGGATCGAGGCCGAGCTGTGGCCCAAAGGAAGTGGTGCAGCGTTTGGTCGCAATCTCGATGCGGCGTTTGATGTGCTGACATCAACCCCGAAACACACTTGGGTCGTCACGCTGCCAGAGTCCGAATGCAACAGCGACGTGCTCTTGGAGTCACGTCGCGAGGCTTTGTATCTGATGTTGGAAGATGCCGCTCAAGACGGTCACGGCCAGGTACGCCGACAACCTTAACGAGCCGTCGCGCGAGGCTGAGCAGACCGACCACTTCCCGACTGCGCATACTCTTGCGCCATGCTGTCCAACACCGACAGCTCTGCGGCTTCGGCCTGAAGCACGGAACACTGCTTTGAGAAGTCGCCATTGGTTTGGGCGCGAAGATATTTTCTAGGGTCCACATTCTGACCGTTTTCTTTTACTCCGAAGTGCAAGTGCGGTCCTGTGCAATTGCCCGTCTGCCCGATGAAGCCGATTTGTTCGCCACGTTTTACGCAGTAAACCTCGTTTCGCTTCGCGCGACGAATGAACTCACGAATTTCTTTCGTGAAGTTATTCATGTGAGAGTACTGAGTTGTCAGTCCATTGCCGTGATCCAAAACCAGAGAGATTCCCCAGCCCGCACGACGGTTCATTCGCATGTCGCGAACCTTCATGCACCCAGCGGCGGCGGCAACGATTGGAGCTCCAGCCTTACCTGCGATGTCCATTCCTTGGTGCTGGCTACTGGCACGCGCACCGTTTGTTGTGCGGAAACTTCGACGACGGCCAAACTCCGAAGTCGTTCGCAGATTGTCGCGAGAATTCATCACACACGTTGGCGAAGACAAGAATCCAGAAGAGCGATCTTCCGACTGGCCTTCTACCTCACGTGCGTCGCGCGGAATGGTTCCTTCACCATGCACACCCGAGTGAGTGTGTGGTTTGGCTGGCGCCGTGCGAGACTTCGGCTGCGGCGGTGCCGGATTCTGCCGTGGTTTGGCGCCTTTCACACCGTGATCGATCAGTCGATCGTTGAACTCGTTCACCGCTCCGCCTGGACCCATGGAGGCTCCGCCCCACGCACCGACTGGTGCAATTGCGCCCTCTTTTGCAAGGCGTTCGAGTCCGAAGTAGACGGTTGAACCAGCTTGAATTTCATTTCCATCGTAACCGGTCACGCCCATCGGGAGCGCCGCCGTTACCATGAGATTGCCCGTCGACGATTCGACTGTGCCGACATCTTTTAGAAGTTTTTTGAGATCGATCCCGGTGTCTGTCGTGGATTCGCGAATACTCTCCTCAGAGACATTGACCTCAAACGCACCCGTCCAATTGATAGACGCGAGCGGCTTTCCGCTGACATCGTAGATTTCAACTTTGTCGCCACGAGAAACAGGCGTGAACACAACACGAGCCGTGCCATCACCCGAACGAAACACTTGCGCCGAAGCCGAAGCTGGAAAACGCAGCACTTTCACACGCACTGGTTCCGTCGAGAGCTCTTGGATAAACGCTCCGTACGTCAGGACACCAGCCAGCGCGAATATGAGTGTGTTTTTGATCGTTCTCATCTCGGACCTCTTTGCCTGTTCCGAAAGTAGGTAATCCAAAGGCCACGCCAGCGGTTTGAGCCAATTCTGGGCCTCAGATGCGATTTACGAGGACCTGAACGCAAAAAGCCTCTCCGGGGGAGGAGAGGCTTTGCAACGGCGCTGTTCAGCGCTTATCAGGTGTCGAGTCTCTGGACAGGGGGGGCTACCCCATCAAGAGCGACCGATTACAGGAACGAAGGAACTTGGTAAGATGTGCGGCTCAAAAGACCGTTGGCCATCTGAATGGAGCCGTCTTTCTGGCGAACGATTTTCATCGACGCTTCTTCACCGCGAGGACCAACCAAGATCACGTTCGAACGAACGGCGCCGTTCATCAGCTTAACGTAGAGATTGGCGATCTCTTTAACTTGGAAGATTGCAGTCGAACCGTCTTCTGTGACGAATTGTACAGCGCTCATTTGGTGAGCTGTTGGAAGACCTTTGAGATCGCCGAAGCAGATTTGAGCCAGCGCGATGTCGGCTTGCTCAGCGCGAACAACGTCGCCGCATTTTGCGGGAACAAAGAGAGATTCCGAAGTCGCAGCTTGTGCACCCATCGAGTAGAAAACGGCGCCGACGAAAGCGACATAGCTCACGGCAAAGGTGAGAACGGCACGAAGCACACGGTTGGAACGAACTTGTGAAGTGATGGTCATTACTGCTGTCATTGTTTCCCCCATTTATGACGATTGCAGAGGGATGTAATACAAACTCGATGCCAACTAATGCCGACCAAAGATTTTCCTTATGCGTCATCGAATGCGCATCGCGCCATATTGCTAGGATCAAAGGAGTTGCAGCTGTGTGAGGACAAAAGTGTGCGGCTCGGTGAGCCCGGCCCTGTGACACGGCGCTTGGTGGGCGTGGAACTGGTACCTCCGATGGACCGAAGTTCAGAATTGGAACCAACGAGCGGAACCAGTCGCATCACCAGTAGTTGCCACAGTCTCGCACGACCGCCCCCGCCGGCTCGCATGCCTGCTGACCCTGTTGTGGCGGAAGCACACTTGGCTCGGCCCACTGCCCGTTTGCCCGACACAGCCGACGCACACATCGCACGCCCGGCAAGTCGGTTCGGCAGCGAGCCGCCCCTTTTGGGTTACCCTCGCAGCTCCAGGCACATTGGTTAAACGTGCCCGACGGCGCCGTGCAGGTTGGACTATCCGCCGAAGGATCGCGAGCGGCCTGGATCTCGTATCGGATGTCCGTCTGCCTCTTTAAGTTTTCCAGATCCTCATCGGTCATCCGGAAGACCGGCGACAAAATTCCACGCGCCGCACTTTCGTTCACCTCTTCCGGAGTCGCGTCCTCAGGTGGAGCCGGAGAGACAAAAGAGGCGTGTGTCCCCGCGCCGACATAAACGAAGGACTTCGAGTCGCTGGGCGTGTGGCTTTCTAAAAACGGCTTTTCACATTCTGGATCACGACCAAAACAGACCTGACCACTTAAGGTGTGAACCTCTGTTTTCCAATCCTTTTGCCCGGGATAAAACGAAACCACGAAATCCGTTCCTCTTACACCGGCCACCGCCGAACGAGTTTTGACTTGGAACTTCGACTCACCGTCGTCGTAGCGCCCTTGCACGCGGCTACGCAGCCTTCCCTGCTTGAGATCGATGATGATCGTGCGTTTTGGAGGCCCGGTTCGCTTTTCAAGCAGCGCCTCCTCCACCACGAGTCCAGAGTTGGGACTGACAAAGATCTCCGAAAGCTCGGCGAATCGCAGTCGCACGCGGCCATCGGCACCCGTCAAAATACGATCACCCACTTGCACTCTTTCACCTTCTCGTAAGGGCGATTTTTCGGATTCCGCTTCGCGCAGGGCCGAACGTCTTTCCCCGAGGGCGCGTCCCAACTGGGCGACCCGGATGACATTCACGCTCCCTCTCGCCAACACGACCTCAGCCGATCGATTGCCTTCTCCATATTCGACCGACGCCGGAGCGCGGGACGCGGCAGTACGTGCGCCAGTCGCTGCGCCCGCAGTCGCGGCTTGAGAAACGGCCGCAGCGGATCCCGGCTTCAGGCGAGACAGGCAGGCGGATTGATTTTCCACGGGTCGGCAAAGTGGCCGCTTGCAGGACTTGGTTTTCGAACCCCGCGGGCCACATTTGGCCGAGTAGAAATCGAGGCCATCTTCGATTTCACAGGCGCCGCACGTAATTGGTTCGCACTGGCACGAGACATCGTCTGCGAAACTTCGCTCAGGCCCCCAAAGGACCACCAACATAGACAAGGCAATCAGCCAGAAGACGTTCCGCATGATCCAACTTATCGGCGCTCTCGACCTCGACCTCGACTGTTCATCTTGTGCAAAACTGCATTTCCCAAAACAGGTCGTCGACTTTTTTGACACCTTCGAAGAGCCAGCTGGCGGCCAATTGCTGCTCTCGCGGCCCCCTTTTTGAACCGTCTCTTCTTAAGCAGAGCAGTAGATTCCCTTTTTTTAGGAGGCGACTCGTGCGGCGATCGACTGGACAGAACCGTATCAGTTTGAGACGAGAATCCGATCGAACACGCTGGCTCCTGTTTTACTGCGTGGTGGGTCTTCTGACTTTGCTCACTCGCGCCGCCTGGGCCGATGAGGAGATTTGCGTTTCGACTCTTAAGGAAATGCACGAATCAAAATCCGAGGGCATTAAAAAACTAGCCGAAAAAATCAGGGCCGCAGGCAAGGGTGGATTCAACAATCAAACGCGCACCTCGCACATCACGTTCAAATCGCCAGATGGCCCCGAGGGCCGCATGGTGTTTGAATTCCATTCGACCACCAAGACCGACGATCCAAACGATCCGGGCGAGTACGAACTGGCCGACGGCTCGGCAAAAGTTTGCGACAACGGCAGTGGTGCGCTGAAACTGGTTGCGCCTGCATTTGGCTGGGTGAACCTGTCTCTGCCGGATGGCTGCTTTCGCCTTCACATTTTGTTTGGAACCTCGTCACGCACAACCTTCTGCGAAGGCGCCATGCCGTCCCACATCGCTTCCGCAAGAGAGAAATCCGGCGGCCGAGGTGTGGCCGTTCGTGGTCTCGGTAGTTCCTCGACAGCTAAGGGCATCACGCAATGAGCCGGAAAGCCGCCGTATCGGTCGCCCTCATTTTCACCATCGTGGTCGCAAGCTCTTGGTCCGCCTCCCCGGCTTCCGCTCAGACGGCACCTTTGGGATGGAGATTTCAAAAGACGGGAGCCGATTCCCTGCTGCGGGCTCACGCTGATCAGATTGGCGTCTTGAATGAGGAAAAATCTCCGTCGCACTTTTTCACTGTGCCTGTCGTGTTTCGCCGGGCTGTGGGGCTCTCCAACCGTTCACACGCCATTCAGCTAGATCGCCTCGAAAAAGAAGTCCGAGCCTTTTTAGATTCCAGGGAAAAAGAAAAACCCGTATTTAAACAGTCTAAAATTCTCAACAACGTCCCAACTATTGAAATGGAATTTGGAAAATCCGGCAAGGGCCTGAGATGGGCGCATGCCGCCGTTCACGGTGATCACATCTTGATTCTCTTTGGTGAAAGCCGTGACGTGAAACCACCAGCTGGGAGTCGCGACGAGTTTTTCAAAATGGCACGCGAGTTCCTGCCACCGACTCCCGTTAGCGAATGAGTCTTCGCCCTAGCGGGAATTCCTACTCTCGTTCAAAGCTGGGAGACAATTCGCCAACTGGCTTTTCTTCTTTTTTGAGATTTTGCATTTCCCAGAGTTTTGCGTACTTGAGAAAAATCGAATACGCGGCGCCTACGGCGATGATGAAGCCAGGCAAACCATCTAAAAACCCACGCTTGATAAAATAGGTTTCGAGGAACTTCGAGTACGGCTTAAAAATCAGTTTCAAGAGCTGAAACTTTTCGCCTTTGGAATCAAGCGCCTCTGCACCAAGTCCCGAATAACGGTTGTTGGTCGCAACCTGATCGGCGTGCCGTGGGAATGGGTAGTGCAGCAGTGGCGCCTTTAGCCGCTCAACACGTTCGGCACGCACATGCTCGTGCACCTGACCTCCGACCCACTTGGCTCGGGTGCGGTTGTAGAGTCTTAACTGATAATCGGGATACCACCCACCGTGACGAATCCATCGCCCCAGATTCCAGGTCAAACGCGGCATGCGGAAGCCGTCGATGTTGAAGTGCCCCTGACTTTCTCCACGCGCCCACGTGTTGAGCAGAGACTTGATCTCCTCACGAAGTTCACTGCTGACGGCCTCGTCGCCGTCCAAGGACAAAACCCAATCGTGGAGAGCCAGATCCGTCGCTCGCTGCTTTTGGTCACGAAAACCGCGCCACTCTTCCAGAAACACGCGGGCGCCTAACTCGCGGGCAATCTGACACGTGTTGTCCGTCGATCCCGAATCCAGCACCACGATGTCCGAACAAAACGAGGCTGACTCGATTGCTCGGGCAATCCCTTTTTCTTCGTTGAGGGTGATGATCACCAATGAAATAGGAAATCTCGAAATCGACACGCCTTCCCAAAGTGGCAAGCTCAAGTCCTATTGTCAAATCACGACAAATGAAATCAGATGGAATTTGGAATACTCAACGTCTGACCTTTTGGAGAGACCTCATGTTCGCTTTTCACCGAAAGCTCTTAGCCCCCATCACCAAATCTTTGATCGTCCTTTCCGGACTCTTTCTCACAACACCCGCCTCGGCCTACTTTGGGACCATGGATACTGGCGACGTGTTGAAAGAGGGCGAGTACCAGGCGATGGTTGGTCCTCAGTTCATTTTCAATCAATACGATGGCGCGAACTTCACGGGCCGTCTCGACATGGGACTCATGGAAGGCGTGTCGGTTCGCGGAATCCTCGGCTTTGGAAAAGTCGACTTTCAAATTGGCGGGATGGTGAAATGGGTTCCGTTCCCAGATCTCGAAGGGCAGCCTGCCATCGGCGGCTCGGCCGGAGTTGTGATCGCACGCATCGGCAGCCTCACGCAGTACTCACTTCGCTTCCATCCACTTGTTAGCAAAAAGATTGAAACCGAAGTTGGGGACATCACCCCATTTGCCTCGCTTCCGCTGGGAGTGACGGTGCAGACGGGAATCGACGAGACCATCGTCCCAGTTCAGCTTGTGCTCGGCTCGGAGTTCCGACCGTTGGAGATGAATCGCTGGGGATTTTTTGGTGAAGTCGGCATCAACATGACGAAGTCCTTCGGCTACGCCTCGGTGGGAATCGCTTACCGATTCGACGACACGTCGATGAATCGCTAGCAAAGCCTACAAGCCACACCGTGACAGTCGTGGAAATAAAAAAGGGGGATCTCTCCCCCTTTTTTTTTTGCTCTAGCGAACGTCTTTGTAGTCCGCGTCGATGACGTCGTCGCCACCTTTGGCGTCCGAACCGCCGCCAGTGCCGGCATCACCGCCAGGCGCCCCGCCACCGGGTGCTCCACCCGCCGCCTTCTTTTCGTACAGGGCGGTCGAGATCTTGTTGTTCAGCGCCTGAAGTTTATCGAAGACCTCACGCAGTTCTGTCGGAGTTGATTCGAGGTTTGCGAGCAATGTGCGACCACGCGCCATCAGTTCTTCGCCTTTTGTGACATCCGACTTGTCGACCTCAGCCGCTTTGTCGCGGAAGAGCTTCTCCAAATTGTAGATCGTCGTGTCGAGATCGTTGGCGACCTGCGCACGCTCGCGACGGTTGCGATCTTCTTCGGCATGCTCTTCGGCTTCTTTGACCATGCGGTTGATTTCGTCCTCTGTGAGACCCGACTTCGCCGTGATCTTGATCGCCTGTTCTTTGCCCGTTTCCACATCTTTCGCAGAAACGTTCAAGATGCCGTTGGCGTCGATGTCGAACGTGACCTCGATCTTCGGTTGTCCGCGCGGTGCCGCGCGAATTCCGACAAGCTCGAAACGACCAAGTGTTTTGTTGTGCACGGCCATCTCGCGCTCACCCTGGACAACGTGGATATCAACCGATGTTTGATTGTCAGCCGCCGTCGAGAATGTTTGCGAACGTTTCACGGGAAGAGTTGTGTTACGTTCGACCAGTTTGGTCATAACTCCACCGAGGGTCTCAATACCAAGCGACAATGGTGTGACGTCGAGAAGCAGGATCTGCTTCACGCTGCCCGAAAGAACTCCACCTTGGATCGCCGCACCGATGGCAACAACCTCGTCTGGGTTCACCGACTTGTTCGGCTCTTTACCGAAGAAGTCACGAACCGCTTTTTGAATCGACGGAATACGCGTCGAACCACCGACCAAGATCACTTCATCGATTTCAGAGAGCGAGAATCCCGAATCGTTCAGACACTTCTGGCAAGGGACCAAGGAGCGTTTTACGAGCTCCTCTGTCATCTGGTCGAACTTCGCTCGCGACAGACGCATCGTCAATTGTTTCGT
>CAKQVW010000128.1 GCA_934277865.1 uncultured Pseudobdellovibrionaceae bacterium
TCGGAAATTCATAGCTCATGTCCTTTCGCTGGTCAGGTCGACTCAGCTCGCTGGACACACTTTTTCTTACGCTACCTCTGCTATTTGATCTGCGCTTTTCGGATGCAACGGTCTTTGGAGATTTAGGAAATCTAGTAAGTGATGGCCAGGGTTCAAGCACCGACTCCGGCGCTGCTCGATTGCCCGAAAGCACAATGTAATTTGGGAAGAAAGTGCGGGATGTCGCTACCGCACTACGGGCTATCTAACGAGACTGGTCCTGTGATGTGATCGAAATTCGAGTAGGTGTATTACCGGGCGCCACCTCGTCGATTAAGTTTCGTACAACGCGATCAAACTTTATGATCTGAGATTCCCACCCTAAATCGGCACGGGCTTTGTCGAAGTATTGTGCGAGATCACTCTTAGTTAAAGATTTATACCAGTTAACACCTTTTTCTAGGGTATCGCAGATCGCATCGATGTCGTTCATTTTGCCGCAAAATCCGATTCCATATAGACCGCATATCTTTGCAAGGTTCTCCATTTCGGAGTTTCCGATGATTGGGACTCCAAGTTGGATGGCGTCTCCCAGCTTATTGGGAAACGCTCCACGTGTATTTTCGTCCAGCGCAGGATAGCTGATTGTGATGAGATCAACCGACCGGAGAAGTGCGGGAATCGCCTCCTGGGGAATTGAATCCAGAATATAAAAATTGGGGGTTGTAGAGGCCAGTTTTTCAAGATCTGGTCTGAGCTCCCCTGCGCCGATGTAGATAATCGCGACATCTGCCCGGTTCATTTTCTTAAAGGCTTGTGCTAGCTCCAGAAGTTGCCGGCCTCTGCTGAAACCACCATGGTATAAGAGAGTGATCTGACCCTCGTTTGTTGGGAGCTTTACAATCTCACCGAGGGTGTCAGGGAGAGTCTCGAAGCTTGGTGCATTGTTCACGCACGTAGCTTGAACACCATAAATTTGTTGGAAGTAGTCGACGATCGAGTCTGACACAGTGATGACGTGATCCACGCTTCGCAAAGAAATAGCTTCTTCCTGCGCTAGATAAAGTTTTTGTCTTCGAGTGAATTCTTTCTGAAACGGATAGAGTTCGTGAGCATCGTATATGAGCTTGCAGCCGCGAGTTTGCCTATACTTCACGGCCGCAGGAAGCGCCGGAAGGTCGCAAGCGATCAATAGATCGGGGGTATCAAGTTTGGCCAAGTATTTATCAAAGAGTTCATTGAACGGGAGTGGATCGAACTCCTCCGGAGCAAGCCTGCCGAGAGGTAAGAGACTGTTGCTGCCAGACGCCAGTCGCTTAAGATGGGCAATTTCGTCCGACCGAAGCTCGCGACTCTTGGCGATGGTTTTGGCCCGCGCGAATTCGCTCAATGTTTCAGTTTTGCGCCTCTTCACTTTTTCAGTAGCATTGATTAAATGGGCGACGGCGAGTTTGAATTTGCGACGAATTGCCAGTAAAACCAATCTGGTTTTAGGGGAACGTTTCTCGAGGTACATTCCGAGGGCGCGTCTTTTGAGCACGTAGTATGAAACTATGGAAGTCCAAGAGATGATAGAAAAGGCGTAAGCGCCTTTTAGCCATTTCGGCGAGTCGTACTTAATTTCTAGAACTGGTGCACCGACTATGCGCAACTTCGGTGAGACTACTTTATCTACGGTTTTGTGCTCCCTAGTAATTCCTAAGATAGTGAGATGCTTACCTAGTCGAATTTGATCGGCGGCATAGTTCAGAATACGACGGTCAATATTGTCTATAAAGTCATGGCAAACAATTGTAATGGTGCCTGTGCAAGCGCGCCCTTCGTTTGAACTGCTATATGGCTGTTGATGCTCGAAACTCAATTCGGCTCCTTCGTGGAAAAATTGGTACCCATTAAGGTGCTTGCATCCACGCGATGGGTACGTTTTGTAGCGCCTATTTGGCTGCGTCAAGCCTCATGTTATACGATGCGCCATCGAGCGAGTGATGTGTTGTGGTTGCGGGCGACATATCGAAGCGCGTGTTGTAGAGATACCGCACAGATTTGGAAAGGACCGCAAGTGCAAGATACTTACACAGCGAGCTATTTTGAGAACCGAGAAGTCTGGCCGTCTGAAATGGCGACTTATCAAAAGTATCTGTTTAGGGACCTTGCGGTGCTGCTACCTAAGGAAGCGGAATCAGTTCTGGACGCGGGTTGTGGGAACGGCTTTTTTTTAGATCTCTTGCCGAACCGACTGCGCAAAGTGGGTGTTGACCGCAGCGGCGAGGCTTTGAAGGACGTAAAACATGAGAAGCATCAATCAGATCTAAGCCAGCTTCCTTTCGAGGACGGTGCGTTCAGCGTGGTCTATTGTACGGACGTTCTGGAGCATACGTCTAATCAAGAATCCCTGTTAAAAATCGTGAGAGAGTTGAGACGGGTTGCTAGGGACCGTTTGATAATATCAGTTCCCTATAGAGAAAATTTAGATGCCGGTCTCCTATGGTGTAAGAAATGTGGACACTCGTTTCATCGGAATCATCATTTTTGGTCATTTGACTCAAGCTTTATGACAATGATCGCCTCTGCGGTAGGTGTCACTCACTCCTACGCGGTTTTGAGCGGCGACTTTTGGGGTGGATTCGACGCGGATTATACATCTCTTCAGGCTAGGCTGGGTGATCTTCATGAGACGACTAGTGGCATTCCCTGTGCCCATTGCGGTACAGGCAAGTCGTTTGTGAAAAAGTTTTCGCCAGAGCAGGACAAGTGGGCCGAGAGAATTTTGGAGATCAATCGGGAGCATAGCAATAATTCGTTTCGGCATGCGGTAGCTAGGACGGAGCTAATAGTTGTTTTTGATCTAGGTAAAAAGAAGGCTGCTCACTTGGAGCTGGGTAGTTATTTGGACCGAGAGTTCAAATTGATTTCAGATTGGAAGCCGGTCCAATTTGATACCGACAGGATCAATTTTTCTGAAGGATCCTTCCGAAAGACTACTGACATCCCGCTCTCGGGAGGTTGCCCCATAGTGGTAGAGCGGCCTCGTCAAAGACTAAACGAGATTTCTGAGAAGCAGGATCTGTTGTTTTCATTTTGGGGCAGGTTCGTTCCGCGTCCTGATCTTACCATACGTCTTGAGGGGCGAGCTGCTGCGGATACAGAGTTTAGGATCGCAGCGTATAGGCCAGGTGTTGGATATAGTTTGGTTTGGAATGGTAAGAGCGGCGACACGTTTTCAATAAGCGTTCCTCTCTCCGGTGCGCTCACAAGTCGGTACGGTCACCTCTTTCAAATCTACGTTGATAAGGGCGTGCTTGATATCAGTGAAGTTCACTTCAACGGCGTAGAACAAGCTAAGTGGCAAGAGATTGGCGGGAACGACGCAAGTTATATGGTCAGATCGTCTGCTGAGGGGATCCTGGAGGGGCTCGCTATATATCGCGACTTCGGAATCGGAATCAGAGTTTGAGGAGTACATGGTGGCTACCTGGTCATTTCGATTTTTGTCTTTATTGTTGATGATGCTTTCGCTGGGCTGTTGGCGAGACGACGCCTCGAAGAGCGCAGCCATTGAGGAGGTGCCCTCACCGTCCGTTCTGCCTAAACAAACGATAATTCAGGGCGCTGAGTTTCGGACTGACGAAGTTGGTGTGCCGTCTATTTCTATTGAAGGAAAGTGGTACGGCCATCCTGCGTTTACCGCGTTATACGCGTTGGGATATTTGGGGCGAGAACAATACTTTGACGATCGCAAAATTGAACCAGATGAACAGAAGTTTAAAAGCTGTTTGGACTGGCTAGTTCAAAACCTTGAAAAGGATAAATCGGTCTTCGTGTGGAAATATCATTTTGATCACACATATAACGACATTTCTATCAAAGCTCCGTGGATCAGTGGTTTTGCCCAAGCGGTTGGAATCCAGGCATTACTTGAAGGGTACAAAAAATATGGCGAACGACGATTTCTAGATACTGCAATAAAGGCTTCAAAGGCATTTGGAGTTTCCCAAAAAAAAGGCGGTGTCCTCTTTGTTTCCGAGCGGGGAGATTGGTTTGAAGAGACCCCTGTGGGCAATATGTCGGAGCCTTCACATATTTTGAATGGTCACTTGCGCGCCGTAATTGCACTTTGGGAACTGTACGGTGTTACCAAAGATAAGGCCACTAAGACACTGGCTGACCGAGGGACCAAGGCGCTAAAAGGATGGATGCCACTGTTCGATGCCGGGTATTGGCTGAAATATGATCTGAACCCGAGGAAGACGGAAATTCTTCTTCAGCTCTCGGAGCCCTACGGCAGTATGTGGGAACCCCTGCATGTTAAATCTGTCGAAGTGCTAGATCCGTTGTCTAAGAAATCATTGGTGTTGGACGCAGCGGACGACAAGGCCTTTTCAGCCGGCAAAATGTTTTTGTCGGGTACCGACTGGGCAGGTCTTTCGGAAGAGGCGAATGTCAGATTCCGCAGCACTGCGAGGATTGCTCCAGAGCCTGACATCTCTGGAAAGTCCAAATCCTTGAGCCCGCATTTGTATATGTATGTTTCACTTCCTGCCGAGTGGGTGAATAACTTAAGAAAGGAGCCATTCGTTGTTCGTTTGGAAGTTTTGTCGAAGGCAAGGCGCCACATAAGAGTATCGATTCGAAATATTGCGCCGGACAATACATTTAGGCAACTACGCATGGGGGTGGTGCCCATTGCAGGACAGGTTGGTGTTCAGAAAGTAGCCGTACAGATATTTCCTCAGGACCTCGGGTATCCGGTTGGGATGATTTACGGGGAGAAGCACCAGCAATATCTCGCTGCTCTGTGCGAGCACTCAAAGAATAATGCTGCTTGTTACTGGGCATCTGTATCGGCGGGTTATCTCCGTAAATATGAATCGAAAAATGATTTTATGTCGAGATTGGCCCCGCGCTCTGCAGTGGTTGAGCAGACCGTATTGACTCGTATGTTGTCGTTGGATCGGGACGGAGTCCTACGCCAGCACTTGGCTGAAAAGGACACCGTTTTCAATGACGGTGTATACGACTTCAACTCGCCAGTTGGAGAGCCAGTTTATCATCCGTTTTTGATTGCGCTGCAGGCGCTCCTAGATCGAGACGGGATGTTGCGGCTTGGGGCCAAAAGTAGTGATATCGCCAGAATCCCAGCTCAGTTCCGCCAGAAGTTCGAGTGGCTCGATGAGCGATCTGCGAAAAAGGCAAGTGCCGCGCGTGCCATTAGGTGGCTATCCGATCAGGAGAGTAAAGTTGGAGAGGCCTCTGTTTGGGGTTATCCCTTCAAGAATGTATACAACGACGTGATCTCCGAAGTTGGCTGGGTATCGTCCTTCTCGCAAGCCTACATTGCCTCCGCCCTGGAGAAGCATGGTCAAAACGCACTTCTTCGGCGAGCGTTAGCTGCCTTTGGTGTAGATGTTGCTGACGGCGGTCTTCTGCACCGTTCGATAAAGGGTGGCTATTGGTTCGAGGAGGTTCCTAACCGAACTCATATCTTGAATGCGCATATTGCATCTATCAACTCGTTGCAGGATAAGAAGAAATATCTAAACCAGAAATTGAAGAATGTATTGGACCGTGCAGTCGCCACTCTGATTGAGGAGTTTGACAGTTTCGATGATGGCTATTGGTTCAAATACGATCTCAATCCCAAAAAGGACATATGGTTCAATGTGGAGGTTGTTGACGGAAAAACCTCTGCGAGCCTAAAGGACATTTGCATATTGAATCCGAGAGATGCTTCGGCCTCTTGTGTGAACATGGAGCAAACAGATGAAAACGCGAGAAATCGTATCGGTGGCGTGGATTGGGAGAATTTGCGTAACGTCGATGGGCAGCCTATTCGTCGTGTCGGGGATGGCAGAAGTGTCAGATTGGAAGCGGTTGCCGGGGGAGCGCGGCAAAATTCGTTCTTCTGGCTTGGTCTTCCGGCTGTTTCTACAAGCGACTATTTTGATCTTCCCCCTATGTATTTGAGAGTTCGTTACTTTGATGACGTCCGATCTGCTTTTCGAATTTCAGTTCGAGATATTAGGCATGGCTCCGTTATGACATTCAACCCGCTCCGAGACGGTATGATCATTTCCGAAAAAACGGGTGGAGAGCGGACAGCCTATATTCCTATTCTACCTAGTGATGTTGGCTGGTACGTTGGCTACGAATACCTAGAGTTTGTAATGAACGAGTTGATTAAGCTGGAGAAAACGACCTCTGATCCGTCAATTCAGGAAATGGTGCGGCGGGCTCAGTTATACAAAACGTGGTTTGATGTTGATAGAAAAGCGGTTGGAGGCTGAAAGCTGTTGGAGGCGGGGCTGTTGGTGCGGAGAGCACAGCTTTACATTATTAGTGGTATCTTGGTCGTTAGCGTAGCAGGCGGAACCTGGTTGAGACACGCTCAGGAAAAGCCGCAGCCTTACGGCAAAAACCTAGTGGAGAAGCTTTCCAAAGAAATAGTTGACGGTTTCTCGTCTGCTTCAACTCATCAGAAGATGTTACTGTTCATAGATTGGATAAGTAGAGAGATATCCCTCGGAGAAGGAAGTCCAGACCCAGAAGAAACTATTCGAAATCGCAAAGGAGCATGTGGCGGGATTTCATACCTTCTGTTGGCTTTCGCTAAACAAGAGGGACTGTCGGGAAGAGTTGTTAATTTATATAACTATCCAAAGCCGGGACTGGGGCACACGGCGGTAGAGATATATTGGGATGGCAAATGGCGTTACTATGATCCGACCTACGGTGTTTATTTTGTTAGTAACGAGGCGGATAGATATAATTGGGAATCCCCGGATGTACTCAGCCTGAACGATCTTCTGAATGATCCGTCACTGGCCGATAGAAATCGAGTTGTATATCCGGGAAGGGCTTTGTTGTTGTCTTTGCAGAGCCCTTTCGTAGTTGCTGGAAGCAAGGAAGCAAGAGAAGGCCTGTATGTGACTTCGGGTGTATTCCAAAATGCGAACCCAGTAGGCCCAATCGGGCCTGAGCATCCGATGATATTCCCTGCGGTTGTTGATCTGTCGAGTGGGGCAGTTCAAATTGGTAGGGCCGACGGACGTAACGAAGACATAATCGATCTCAATGGTATCCCCCAGGGCCTGCACAAGATCGGTGCTGATGTTTGGAATACCAGTCATCGCTACTCATTTCGCGGTGTTGCGCCTGGAGACAAGTTGTACGCGTCAATATATCTGTCTTACGCGAATCGAGAGGATTTGAAGCTATACGCTCGAGGTAACGGGGTAGTGGTGAGCAAGGGGAGCGAGTTTTTTTCCACAGACAGCGCGGATGGAGGGTATTGGTGGCGATTGGAGCTGGATGTGACATGGGCTAGTCCGGAATTACTATTGACACATGACTACACTCAGCCTGGACACTATGTTTCGGTTGATGCAGTTGAGTTTCAAGTTTTACGGAAGCTATAGAGCTTGTGCTCTACGGCGATATTCCTCGATGGCCTCCGACGGGTTGTTCGAATAGGTAAACTGACCTCGATCAAGCAGATATACTTTTGTGCAAAGCGATTCTACGAGCCCAAGGTCATGTGATACCAGAACCATGCATTTCGCTTGTTCAAGAACATTGCTCATTCGTTTCTTTGCCTTCTCCACGAAGGCGACGTCGCCCGCACCGAGCATCTCATCGAGCACGAGAATCTCTGGCTGAATTGTCGTAGCGATCGTAAATGCAAGTCGGACCTGCATCCCTGACGAATAATACTTCACAGGTACATCAATGAATTCTCTTAGGTCGGCGAAGCCAATGATCTCTTCAACGCGCGCGTCGACTTCAGACTTAGTGAATCCCAGCATATAGCTATTGAAGTAGATATTCTCGCGGCCGGAAAACTCGGGATCAAAGCCGGCGCCAATTTCGATTAATGGCTGAATTTTCCCGTGAGTGACC
>CAKQVW010000129.1 GCA_934277865.1 uncultured Pseudobdellovibrionaceae bacterium
GGTAGGCCAAAATATTTCAGTGTCGAAAGGGCTCTAGGGCGTCGAAACTGCGGTTGCCTCAGGTAGAGATTGCTCTGTGGGCAAAGATTTAGAGCTTGCAGGCTTCTTGAAATCTTACGTGAGCGGACGTGCTGTCGATGAGCGCCTGTTCAAACGCTTTGCGATAGACGCCACCTCGGGCGGCAAGTGGCTGGTATCGAGCTACCCAGGCCTTCGCATCGTGAAGCTCGGCCCGTGCCGACTCGCAAGAACCTGTCTCTTGACCAAAAGCCTTGGCTGCTGGAGCCAGCGTGAAGGCCAAAGTCGAAACTCCCAGCAGCAGCGCCACCGTGACCCAGTTTTGGTTGAGCGAGTGTTTCATTCCTAGCCTCCGAGTGGTGTTGAACCGTGGTTTGTGGCAGTCGTCTTTGGGCAACTGCACATGATGGGCCCTGCGTCGCTTTGAGAAGATCCGTGGCGTTTCACAATCGCTCGCTCGAGGCCCACGCAATTCGTGTTCGGCGCCACATTTTCGAACGTTTCTGCTTAAGGCGAAGAGCTTTTCGACACTATCCGTAACTTTCGACATGTCTCAAGTTGAGGGGTTGAAAAACCTATCTTTCAATAAGCGTTGAATCAGTTTCTTCCCCTCATGGATTGGGCGATCTGGCGAAAGCGGAAGGAGGATGCGATGGTCGTCGCGAGCTTTTCAATGGAGGTAGTCGATGAAGCGAATTGCGTTGGTATTGTGGATATTCGTTATTTGTTCAAGCAGTGTTTCCGCATTCAGTGCAGGAGAGACGGCGAGGGGAGAATCACAAGTCCTTTATCGTTTGGAAGTTTCGTACTTGGAGATCTATTCGCTCGCAGCTGGTGCTTCTGGTTCTTTTCGTGGGGCAGACGTCTATACCGATGTCGCGTTTCAGGTGGCAAAAAATCACGGATCTGACGTGATTGAATTGACCTCGTCGGACTATCGCTTTTTGGCACGAAGTATGTGCTCAAAAAATCATGCGGGAATGCCGACGGCACTTCGCTATTTCGGAACAACCACCTACGAGCTACCTGACGATTTATTCACTCGAGTGCGTGGTGCGAATCTCTTCGTTCGCCTTGAAAGCTACGATTTATCAACTGGCGAATTTCAAGCTTTAGCTGTGTGTTCGTGGGTTTACACAGGTGGTGGTTCGGGCTCGTATGAGGTTCAGATTTCCGGCAAGCCCATGCATCCTCATGTGAGGCCGTAGGCGCAAAAATGACGGTCCTCTCTTTGAGTTTTGGAAAAAAGACAATTGATCGGATATGGCTCAAATATGGGCTTACTGAGCCTTGGAATGCTTCTTTTTTGGAAGGTCTTTCTTGTGACTGCCAAGTCGTTCAATCGGAACCGGAGTAAAAAATGAAGACCTTGAAATTGAGGACCTTGCTTCTTCTTGTACCCGCGCTCACGTCGCTTGGACTAGGTCACCAGGCAGCTGGACAAGACTTCGATCAGAGCGTGGGTGACGTATCCATGCAAATGGCTCTGCAGACTGTTGGTACAGATCCTCTTGTGGAGGCGGGTCGTTGTGTGGGTTCGACCGTCTATCTTGGAGTCTATAATGCCGAGATTTTGCCTGCTATTGAGGAGCTTCGCCCTCGGCTTAAGTCGTTAGGCGGAAGCGTTCCGAATGTGGCAGATATTCTGAAATTGGGAAGGATGAGCGGGATAAAACTGCCGGACGTGCCGTCCCCGGGAATCGTTATTCGTGTTCATCCATCGGCGCACTTCGATCATCATGTTCGGCATTCTCCAGTCGGGTGCGCGGTTGCAACCTAGCCAAGAAATTTGGATCGAAGTAAGCGTAGGCGCGCAGTAGTGGATTGCGCTTCGAAATTGGCGATTGCGACTTGTTTCATTGTTTGCTGCAACCCTGATATTTTTCTCGGGCGCGTTTTTTTCTGAAATGCCTTAGGAAATTGCATTAAGAGTATTTCTTATGAAACCTACTTTTATCTTATTCGTCGCATTCGCTTTAGTTCAATCCGTGGGAACTTCCGCGGGAAGTTCCTACGCTTCGGCACAAACCGCGAGAGGTTTGGCTGTGGATTCAGTCTGTCGGCCTGCTCAGCAGCTGGCTTCGCCGTTTTTTGCCGGCCAAGCGCAAATCGACAAGATTCAATCGGTAGAAATCAAGATGAATGCGAGCGGCGCCGAGCTTTCGCTGAATGTCGAAGTTTTTGAACGAGGTTATGGCGCGACGCCTAGCAAGTCGGTGTTGAAATCAGAAAAGTATTCGATGGCAAGACCCAGAACTGGCGCAATGCTTGAGTGGACGCCTTCGGCTGCAAACGAGATCGAGATCCCAGTCGTGCTCACGCACCACATTGAGGTCGACGTCGAGACGGCGGGTCCGATTCCGGCCGGAACTCATCGCTCGACGATAGATCTTGTTTTGGTGAGCAGTTATCCGACTGGGCGATTGACGACCGGTGTGCTTCATCTGCCACTGATCTGCCAAGAAACCTATACGTATTGATTCACATTCGGTGAAGGGCTCACATGCCCTTAAATCGGTAGCCCTTTTTGGTGAAGATGGCCTTGATGGCGTCGCGCTTGTCGCCTTGAATTTCGATCAGACCCTCTTTGCCCTCAATCGAATAAGTGCCGCCTGTGCCGCACTTGTTTTTTAGCTCTTTGCAAAGATCGCGAAGGAAGATTTCTTGCTTGGGAAGTTGATCGATCACGGTCACAGTTTTTCCGCCGCGTCCGCTTTTTTCCAGGCGAAACACCGCAACCCAATTCGTGCTTTTCACAAATTCGTCGGAGGCCTCTTTGGTTTTGGCCTTGCCGGCTTCGGCGTCAAGCTTGGCGCGATCCTTGGGGGCATCTGACCAGACGAGTTTCGAGTTACTCATTTTTTGAGTCCTAGTTTCTGGTCCAAAACACCTTCGCGATCGAGGGCGGCCATGTCGGTGTAGCCACCGATGAGTTCTTCGCCGATGAAAATCTGAGGCACCGTCATCAGTCCGGTACGCGCTTTGAGTTTTTCAAACTCGCCTGGGTGGTTTTGAAGTTCGATGGCTTCAAACGGCACACCTTTTGACTTCAGTAGCGCTTTGGCACGGTCGCAGTAGGGGCAATAGTCTTTGGAATAGACGACGACTTTTGGTGTGTTAGACATTTTAGCACTCCGACTTTCTACGAATGGGCCGACAATTGACCCAGGTCACTAATCTCTATCGTATCTCGAGTTTTGAGTCTCTCAAAGAGCGCAGCAGCCTCAGGATAAGTTTTTTGCAAACTCTTAAGCCACTGTTTTAAGCGCGCTGATGCGAATCGTGCACCGCGAACTTGGCCGCCAGATGAAAACTTTGGCGGCTGGTTGGAGGCGTGAACAAACTCGACCACAAATGGCAGAACTTTCTCCCAAGGCCAGAGTTCGCTTTGGCCCTTGCACTCCAAAGCCAAACTTGGACGGGCCAGCAGACCTCGGCCAATCATCGCGTGCTCGCAGCCCGAGACCTCGCGCATGCGGTGATAGTCTTCCGGCGTCCAAACCTCGCCATTGGCGATGACAGGAATCTTCACGGCCTCTCGCATCGTCCCGATATATTCCCAGTGTGCGGGGGGGCGATAACCTTCATCGCGGGTTCGCGCGTGTACCGTGAGCCAGCTTGCGCCACCGGCTTCGGCGGCTTGCGCAATCTCTCGGTGAAGGCTCTTGTCGTGAAATCCCAATCGGACTTTTGCGGAGACCGAGTGTGTTTCCGGTGTAGCTGCACGCACGGCCTTCACGATCTCTTCGATCCGAGTGGGATCTTTCAGTAAAGTTGCGCCACCGTCGTGACGGTTCACCGTTTTTGCAGGACAGCCAAAGTTTAAATCGATTCCAACTGCACCAAGAGACAGCGCCACTCTCGCGTTTGCAGCCAAGGCCTCGGGGTCTGATCCCAGCAGCTGAACTAAGAGTGGTGTTCCGGCTTTGGTGTGAGATCGAAGTGGGCCTTCATGTCTCAGCTCGGAGGCGTCTCGATAAAACACATGCTCCGGCAGTGTCAGTCCGAGGACGCGAATGAACTCGGTGACGACGAGATCCACGCCACCGATCTTGGTCAGGAGGTCGCGCGTGATGTCGTCGACCACGCCCTCCATCGGGGCGAGCGCAATCACTTGAGATTTTGTTCCAGTCGATAGAGCAATCACGCGAGCTTGGCCTACTTTTTACGATCCAATTTGCTTACGACCCAACTTGCAGATGACTTCAAACTCGTCTTTGCGAACGGGCTGAATGGAGAGTCGACTTCCTGGTGCGAGAAGAAGCATCTTGGAAAGGGTCTTTTCTTTGCGGATCATGTCGAGGCTGACCGGTGTTGAAAACCGCTCGACGAACGAGCATTCACAACAAAACCAGACCGGCTTTTCTTTGCTCGCTTTGGGTTCATAACCGTCGGACTTTTTATCAAACTGTGTCGGGTCGACCTGGTTCAGTTTTTCGATGCGTCCAACGCCCATGCAGGCCGAGGGATTGGCATTGGAATGGTAAAACAAGAAATAGTCGCCGACTTTCATTGGAGCATGGGCAGGGGCTTTTTTGGGAGGAGTAGAAGGTGTTCCAATCATGAAACCCCGTGCTTGGAAGTTTCGAACTCCCGTCCAAAGCGTTTTTCCATCGGTTTTGAATTGCTCAATCGGGTAGGTTTCAGGCTCCGACTTCATCAGCCAATATTGAGCAGAATTTGCGGCAGTTTTAGACACGGTTTCAAGCTCCCGGTTGCGGCGTCTTTCACGTACCAAACAGCTAGCACGCCAGCCCAGCTTTCTTCAAAGCGATTCGCAGCCAAAACGCCCATCCTGCCGTGCTCCTGCACGGCAGTCCGTGGAAGCCGGAGGCTGGAACGACGCCCATCCTGCCGTGCTCCTGCACGGCAGGCAGTGGAAGCCGGAGGCTGGAACGACGCAATAGAAGTCGACTGCGGCGCTTTTCATAGGTCCAATGTCTTCGTTCCGCAATGATTCGAAAAAATTGATTTTCCTCTCGGAGGCTTCAGATGCGTTTAAGTGCGCGTTTCGCGGTTACGGCCATTTTGGGACTGATTCCAGGGTTCACGGTATTTTTCGCAGATCTGGCCTCGGCGCAGGAGATTTTGTCGGTCACGCCAAGCGGAGCTGTTCGAGCGGCGCAACAGGTTTTGGTGAAGTACTCACACGAGATGGTGCCGTTGGGAGATCCGAAAGCCAAGGCGCCGGTGGAAGTGTCTTGCAAAACACCCGGTACAACAAAGGTGGTCAGTTACCCAGGTTCAGGGCGCTGGGTGGATTCCAAAGTGTATTCGTATGACTTCAATCAACCGCTGCCAACGGGTGTGCGTTGTCAGGTGGTGGTGAAGACCACGACGACTTTGGCTGGCGCTCAGCTGAAACATGCGGGCCTCTACGAGTTCTCCACAGGTGGACCGACGATTCTTCGATACTCGCCACAGTATGGCCATGTCGAACCCGGGCAATACTTTGTTTTCGAATTTGATGCAGCCATGGACAAGACGTCGATCGAAAGTCAGGTCTACTTTGAATCAAGTAAATCGATCGCAAGCCCAATCAAAGCACGCGTGATTGCGGGGGCCGAGCGCGAGCAGGTGCTAAACACGGTGCTTCGAAGCGATTGGCAGTGGAGCAAATATCGCGAGCTTTTGGAAAAAGGTGGAGCGATTAAAGCCAGCAAAGAGTTTGATCGCTTCGTGATTCTGGCCGGTGTGACGAAGTTTCCGGAAGACAGTCAGATCGCGATTGTGTGGCCAAAGGGTGTGTTGTCGACGTCCAAGGTCCCGACGAGCGAGATCTTCAAACAGCAATTTGCGGTGATGGAAGAGTTCACGGCGAAGTTTAGCTGCGATCGTGTGAATCCGGATCGGCCCTGTAACCCGATCCTGAACATGCGCTTGGATTTCTCATCCTCGATCAAGAGAAAGGTGCTTCAAGGTGCCCAGCTGGTAGGCCCCAAGGGGCAGGTTTGGAAGCCAATTGAGTTGGTGAATGCTCCCAATAGCCGCGAAAAGCTCGATCCGGAATCCGGTGTTAGCTATCTGACTTTCAAAGCGCCATTTCCAGCGCAAACCGAGTTCAAGGTCGTCTTGCCGAAATCGGTGCAAGACGAAATTGGCCGCGGACTTGTGAATCAAGACAAGTTTCCCTTGGCCGTGAAAACCGACGAGTTTTCGCCGCTGGTGAAGTTTGCAGCTCCCTTTGGAATTTTGGAGCTTCATGCGGATCCGGTTTTGCCCGTGTCGGTTCGCAATGTGGAAAAAAATCTGGCCGCCGCCACGGTTGGCTATCCTGCCAAGACCATCAACATCAACTCGAAATCGACTCCCAAGGAGATCATCGAGTACTACCGAATCGTGAACGACAAGGACTGGGGTTACGGCGATGAGCCACGTCGCACTCGTGGCGCGTCCGTGTTTGCAGATCTCCGTTCGGCGAAATCGTTTCAAGTTCCTCGTCCAGGAACGGATCGTGATTTTGAACTGATCGGAATCCCTCTGAAAGAACCAGGTCTGCACATCGTGGAGGTGCAAAGCCCGCGACTGGGTGAGGCACTCTTGGAAGGTGGCACGATGTACGTCGCCTCGGCGGCCTTGGTCACGAATCTTTCGGTGCATTTCAAACGAGGACGAGACTCCTCGCTGGTGTGGGTGACGACTTTGGACAAAGCTCAAGTCGTGGCCGGTGCAGAGGTCAGCATCCTGGATGGCGACGGTCACCCAGTCGTCCAAGGTAAGACTGACCAACAGGGGATGTTTCGAACGAGCGCCAAACTTCCGTGCGCGTGGGACGACCAACAGGGCACTTATGGCGAGCGCTGCGAGCTTTTTGTATTTGCAAAGTCCGGAAACGATTTTAGTTTTGTCTCATCGAATTGGAACAAGGGAATCGAGCAATACCGATTCAGTTTGAATTCGGAGTACCTTCGTGCGCCATGGGGACCACTTTCGGCCCATGCGGTATTGGATCGCGCCGTGATCCAAGCTGGTGAAACCTTGAATTTTAAAGTTTTCTTGCGCGATCGCACGCAAGACGGGTTTCGACATTTCCCTCAAAACCGTGCGCCAAAGCGATTGACGATCACACACAATGCGACCGGAAAGGTTTTCGAACTTCCGATCAAGTTTGATGCGGCGACAGGAACTATCGCCTCACAATTTGCAGTTCCGAAAACGGCAAGTTTTGGCTTTTATGAGATCAAACTTTCGCAAAGGCCGCTGCGGCAAAAGGCAACTGCCGCGGATGGTGACAATGAATACGACTGGGATGCCCAGTCGGTTGGGAATTTTGTCGTCGAAGAGTACCGACTGCCGCTGATGGAAAGCACGGTCAAGATTCAAGGTGAAAATGCCGTGCAGCCAGGAGCGCTGAAGGTCGATCTCTCGGCGAACTACTTGTCCGGCGGACCGGCGCGCGAGTTACCAGTGAAAATTCGTGCCGCGTTAGAGAGAGACTCGTTTCGTCCGGAGTTTCCTGGTGCGGACGAATACACCTTCTTTTCGAAAACGATTCGCCTAGGCACATCGGCACGGTCTCAAGAGAGCAATCAGGAAGCGGATCTTAATTTTGTTTCCAATCAGTCGTTGAAGTTAGACGGAAACGGCGGAGCCTCGATCATGATCAACGGCCTTCCGACCGTGTTGGCTGTTCGATCGTTGAATGTGGAAATGGAGTACCGCGATCCCAATGGTGAAGTGAAGACGGGCCGAGGGCACGTGCGGCTTTTGCCAAGTGATTTGATTGTGGGCCTTAAGTCCGAGTCGTGGCTTGCCAAAGGTGGCCAGGCCAAAGTGGGCGGTGTCGTCGTTCGTCCAAATGGTCAAAAGGTTCCGGGAGTGAAGTACAC